>JAJRUT010000093.1 GCA_024277655.1 Deltaproteobacteria bacterium
ATAATTGCTTCTATTTTTTCTTTACTCATGGAATAACCCTGACAGTTTGTATCGTTGTTTGGTTATTTTGATTGTATGATTTTTAAAGAGTGAGAGCAAATAAATTGCTGAGTATTCTGGGTGAAAAAAAAAGAATATTGATGTTTGGGCGTAGACAGCCTCTGCAAAGCTAGGACAATGGTCTAACTGGTCAGCGTGGTGGCGGGTGTTTTTTTATATACTTGATAAATTACAATCGTCAGCTTCAAGCAAGTATGCTACACCTTATTTTTTTAACATTTACCTCCAATTAATGAGACCATTATGACCACCACCTACTATCATCCCTCGGCATTTCTTCTAAACGGTTCAGACTATACGGTTCCAGGTTTTAAGGGTTGGGCGGTGAAGGCCGGTATCCGTGGTAAGGATCGCTTGGATCTTGGCCTTATTGTCAGTGATGAGACAGCGGTTGCGGCCGGTGTGTTTACGACGTCAATGGTTAAGGCGGCCCCGGTTCTCCTTGATATTGACCATTTACAGGAACCAACTGTCCGGGCCATTTTGGTTAACTCCGGGGTGGCCAATGCCTGTTCCGGTGTCCAGGGTATGGAATTTGCCAAAGCAACGGCCCAGCTTGTGGCACAAGAGATAGGTTGCTCACAAAAAGATGTTCTTGTTTGTTCCACTGGGGTCATTGGCGAGCAACTTGATCTTGCCTGGTTTGAAAAGGGTCTTCCCGATCTTGTGCCGCACTTATCCGCAGAGGGGTTGCCCCATGTGGCCTGTGGTTTTATGACCACGGATCTTGTCCCGAAAATTGTTAAAAAGACGGTTGAGCTTGATGGTAAAATAATCACCATTCTCGGCATGGCAAAGGGGGCGGGAATGATTATGCCCAATATGGCCACCATGCTGGGCTTTATTTTGACTGATGCGACTCTTTCGCCGGAGGTGTGCAAGGAGGTGTTGCGTTCAGGTGCCGATCAGTCGTTTAATGTCATCACGGTTGATGGTGATACTTCAACCAATGATACGGTGTTATTGTTGGCAAATGGTGTTGCCGGTAACACTGAAATTACCAATGTTGATTCCGCCGATGGCGTGCTTTTTAAAGAAGCTGTACATGGTCTTATGAAGGAGCTTGCCTTAAAAATTGTCGCCGATGGTGAGGGGGCGACCAAGCTGATTACAGTCAAGGTGACGGGAGTAAAAAAGAGGGTTGAGGCGTTGCAGATAGCCAGAACCATCGCCAATTCTCCGCTGTTTAAGACCGCCTGTTTTGGGGAGGATGCCAACTGGGGCAGGATCTTTGCTGCTGCCGGTCGGGCCGGGGTTGAGTTTGAGCAGATGCAGACAGATATTTTTTTTGATGATGTACAGATGGTAAAGGGGGGCTTGGGCCTTTTTGACAATGAGGATGCCGCCACCAAGGTTTTAAAGCAGAAACGGTTTATGGTGACGGTTGACCTGCACCAGGGTGAGGCGCAGGGTGAGGTATACACCTGTGATTTAAGCCATGAATATGTGACGATTAACGGTGATTATCGAACCTGATTACCTGTTGAATTTCTCTTCACAGGATAGTTTGATTTCTTGTGAGTCTTTTTCAAGCACCTCTTTGGCCTCTGTTACATCCAGCTTGATTTGGGCCACAAGCTCATCTGCTCCGCCAAACTTCTTTTCCCCCCGCAGGTGGCGGAGGAGATTGACCTTGATTGGTTTGCCGTAAATATCCTCCTTGAAGTCGAAGATAAAGGTCTCGGCTGTGATATGCGTTTTGCCACCTGTCGCAAAGGTCGGATTGTGACCGATATTGAGAACGCCGCCGTAGCATTGGCCCTCGTAGATCACCTGGCAGACATAGACCCCAAGTTTAGGGCAGAGATCGCTGTCCTTAATGTGGAGATTGGCGGTGGGGAAGCCAAGCTCTGCTCCACCCCGTTGCTGACCCTGTTGTACTTTGCCGCGAATCTGATAGTAGCGTCCCTGCAGTTTACGCACAGCCCGCATATTGCCCTCACTGACAAGTTTTCGCACCTGGGTGGAGGAGGCGATTATGCCATCGACATAGAACGGTTCCATTACCGTTACCGGGAACCCTTTGGCCTCACCCTGAATCTTTAAAAAATCGGTGGTGCCCTCACGTCCCTTGCCAAAGCAATAGTCATAGCCTACGATCAACTCTTTCATGCCAATCTTGCCAAGCAGAACATCATTTACAAAATCTGTCGCTTTGGTTTTGGCAAACTCTTTGGTGAAAGGAATGATGATGAGGACATCAATTCCGGCAAGTTCAATAAGCTCACGTTTCTGCTCACAGGTGGAGATTAGTTTGATGCCAACCTCAGGGCGAACCACTAGCAGTGGATGGGGGCGAAAGGTAATGGCGACACTGGTTCCGCCATGTTCATAGGCCCTCTTCTGTACCTCACTAAAGAGGTATTGATGGCCTTGATGGACGCCATCAAAATTGCCAATGGTGACACAGGCCTTAGGAAATGGCTCCGTTATTTCTGCGAGATCGGTGATGATTTTCATGGGCTCATTATATTGCTAAATACAATATAATGCACCGTGCAAAAAATGATTTTAGTTGAAAAAACAACGCTGGCCTGTAAGGGATCGAAACCTTGGAGAATATTGAGAAATTGGTCGGGCTCTTAGGCTAAAAATGAGGATAAAAATCCTTGACAAACCCCCGTCATAATCGTAAATTCCAGCTCTTCGTGCCGAAGTGGCGGAATTGGTAGACGCGCTAGGTTCAGGGTCTAGTGTCCGTATGGATGTGGGAGTTCAAATCTCCCCTTCGGCACCATTTTTACAAGCCAAGGGCTTACAGCGTTATGCTGTAAGCCCTTTTTTTGTTGGTGCTATTATTTTACTGGCTGAGTGCGGGTAAAGGTGAATTGCCTGGGGTCGGAGTCGTTTTCTGAAAATTGATAACCTGCAAGGTTGAAATCTTTTAGTTTGTGATGGTCGTCAATCTGTTGACGCATAATGTAATTGGCCATAAGGCCTCTGGCCCGTTTGGCGTATATGGCGATGGTTCTGGCCTTGTTGTTCTTTATTTCCTTGAAGTTGATGGTCAGGGTATCAAGCTTATTCTGTGGCTTTAGGGCCTTGAAATATTCGTTTGAGGCAAGGTTTACCACCTTTTTGTTTTGGTGTTTTTTCAGGGTAGCGCGGATATTCTCCTGCAGAGACTCTCCCCAGAACTGGTACAGGTTTGCGCCCTCTGTGGTGACCAGTCTGGTTTTCATTTCAAGGCGATAGGCTTGGATGAGATCGAGGGGACGCAGGATACCATAGAGGCCGGAGAGGATGCGCAGGTGATTTTGAGCAAACTCTAAAGTTGCCGGGGGATGGTCTGCCACATCTATTTGGGCATAGACATCACCGGTGAAACTGAAGATGGCAGGCTTACTGTTCTTTGGTGTAAACGGGGTGCTGAAATCATTAAAGCGCTGAACGTTTAACGTGGCAATTTTTTCACTAACCGCCATAAGTTTGCAAATGTCCTGTGGCGACAATGGCTTGAGATTGCCAATGAGTTGCCAGGACTTGTCGAGAAAGTCTGGTGTGGTGTAGGTGCTGACTGGTGCCGGTGTGGTGAAATCCTGGCCCTTTGAGGGTGAGAGTAGAGTAATCATGCCGAACCACTTTTAACACAGTTGCGACCGGCTTTTTTGGCCTTGTACAGAACCTTGTCTGATTCTTTAATAACCTTTTCCGGGGTGTTTAGTTGTTTGGAGTTACTCACCACGCCGATACTGATGGTGACGCTGACTTCCTTTGTCTTCTGCTTCTGCTTTTGTTTGCCACGATCCTTGGGGGAGGATTTTTTCCGGGTAGTGCTTCGGACCGTGAACATGGAGTCCGCAATGATTTGGCGTAATTTCTCGAGATGAGGTATGGCCTCTTCCGCCGTTTTGCCCGAAAAAACTGCGGTAAACTCTTCCCCGCCATAGCGAAAAACCTTGGCCCGCCCCGTGGTCTGGGCCAGTTTTGCGGCCACCATCCGCAGGACATCATCCCCTACGTTATGGCCATAGGTGTCATTGAATTTTTTAAAGTGATCAATATCCATCATGCCAATGGCGTAGGTGCCGCTCAGGTTACTCATGGCCTCATTTAAGCTTCGTCTGCCGGGGAGCCCGGTGAGTTCATCATAATAGGCCATACTGAAAGAGGCCTCCACGCTGGTCATAATAAGAATGGCCCCGATCATGGTGAAGTTGAGCATAATGAGGTTGGGGTGATTGGCGATAAATAGGGTGGCGTATAACCCCGCAAGGGCGCCGAGATAACCGCTTAGGCGCGGGTCAAAATTACGGATGAGACGAACGAGGAGGTATAGGCCACTTGCCCCATACAGTATGGCAGGGATAGCTACTTCGTTGGCGGTAATTATTCTTTGGCAAAAGCGAGAAGCTCTGGTCAGGAAGGTTGGCAGTTGGGGCAGGAAATTTTCAAACCAGAGCCATGCGCTACAATCCTCATACAGTGGACGACCGAAGAGGAGAGCAATGGCCATAATTTCAAGCCAGAGAATTGCGAGGAGAAATAACCCCACGCTGGTGAGAATTCGGCGTTTAAACTGATGGGAGAAGAAGACAAGGTTTAGAGGTGAAAACAGGAGAAATCCCGTACTGAGGCTGATGGCAGGGGGGCGTGTAGGGGGGGCTGAAAAACAAAAAAAAGTGGCAAGGAGCAGGATGGCTGAATAAATCAGGCCGCCGTTATTATAGCGAAAACCCATAACAATACAGGTTGCAAAGGCCACCAGGGGGGCAATGGGCAAAATGATAAGAAGGGCCTGGATGATCTCATTGGTTGAACCGGAAAGATTTGGGTTTTGCCAGGCCAGAAGAAACGGCAGGCCCAGGAGAACAAAGGGGATGGAGAGGTGCAGGATAAATCGTTTCATGGGGCTTTTATTTGCTGAAGTCGACGGGATGAAAGGTAAAGGCCTGGTCAGCAAGACCTTGAAGCTTGTCCTTGATCTGTTCGGCAGGAACCAGTGGTGGTATGACGTTGATTCCCTTGTCAACGGGATGGGGTCTGATGATCCGCATTTTCTTTTCAAGGGCCTCATCAAAACCGGTATTCATCCCCCCTTCCATGGCTGAACCCATTTGGGCTGTGGAGTCCAGACTTCTGAAGAAACCTAACATTGACGAGATGTTGTTCTGGCGGTAAAACAGGTCGATGGTCTGGCCGATAACCTCTTGCTCCTCGTAGAGTTCTGCCCGCAGGCTCCGAAAAACGTCGATGTGTTTCCGGGCGTCATTGTAGCAATTGATAAATATTTTTTTAAATCGCCCCCGCCAGGTCAGCCCCCATACCGAGACATCCTGAAACATTCTTTCCCTGATGGTGTCTGAGGTGAGGATGTACGGATCAAAATAATAGGTGGTGCCAAGGCCTGAGAGGTGGGTAAATGTATCCACGAGCTGCTCATCATGGAGGAGAATGTAGATTCTCGTAAGGTCAATAACCACGACCTGTTCAATCTTTACCGCATCTGCCACGGCCTGATTGAGTGCCTTTGTATCTCTTTCAATAAGGGTGCGAAAGGAGAAATAGCGGTCAGCCATTTCTTTTTTAATCTCAAGATTAAGAGCTGTAGCAATATCGTAGGTCATGGTGCCTCCTGCCTGAATTCACGTCTTTCTCTCCATGTTATTACATTGAACCACGGATGTTCTGCTATGAACATATATTTTTTTAGGATGATTTTTTCATTAGTTTGGGTCAAGAGGTGAGAAATATTGCTAGGCCTATATGATTTATGATTAAATGAAGTGTGGATAAGTAGCCTTGAGTCCTCCCTTCTGCCCCCAAAAAAAAGCTTAAAACATTAAAGTTACAGATGAATATAACCTCTTCCTCCATATTCCGCTTACTCATCGCCCCCCTTTTGGCCCTTGTTCTGGTGGTTGTTCTCATGCCTGCTCCAGGTTCTAGCGAATCCCTGCATGATGAGAAGATTAAAGCCGGTTTCACCTACCGTTTTGTCCTCTTCAGCCAGTGGCCTGATGCGGCTTTTACGGCCAATCCGTCAAAGTTTATCATTGGCATTGTTGGTAAGTCTCCTTTCAATGGTTTTTTGGGGCAGGTTCTTGGTACAGCGGTGGACGGCAGG
>JAJRUT010000094.1 GCA_024277655.1 Deltaproteobacteria bacterium
ACCTACCGTTTTGTCCTCTTCAGCCAGTGGCCTGATGCGGCTTTTACGGCCAATCCGTCAAAGTTTATCATTGGCATTGTTGGTAAGTCTCCTTTCAATGGTTTTTTGGGGCAGGTTCTTGGTACAGCGGTGGACGGCAGGGAGCTTGTCATTCGTAATCTTGCCGATAATCCAGGTGCTGAAGATTTGCGGGAGTGTCAGGTTGTTTTTATTCATGACTCCCATGTCAGGGCGATGCAACCTGTTTTACAGGAACTCGCAGGGGCACCGGTACTCACCATAAGTGATGCCCCTGATTTTCTGGAAGAGGGTGGGATGATATCTTTTTTTTATCGGCGTAATCGGATTCGGTTTATGATCCATAAGCAGCGGGCAAACCTTGTTGGCCTGCGCTTTCGGGCCCAGATGTTAAAAATGGCAACCAAAGTCGTGGAGGATGAATAATGTCTGAACAGCAACGGCAGGGTCAGCCTTATTATTACCGACTTTTGAATTGTTTATCCGTGCGCAACAAAATTGTGGCGGTATGTCTGGTTGCCAGTCTCTTTGCCATGACGTTTGCCAGCAGTATCTTTGTTTACTATCAGTATTCGGCCTTCCAGGGCTGGCTTGTGCAGAATGTAACCTCCCAGGCGGAAATTATCGCCCGGAACGCCTCGGCGGCGCTGGCCTTTAATGACCCTGAGGGAGCAGAGGTGATCTTGCAGTCCCTGCAGGCGGTTGAGTCGATCACCGGTGCTGTTCTGTTCAGGGATGATGGAACCATCCTTACAAAATGGCGGCGTGGGGGCAGTGACAAGATGCCGGAGCTTGCTCCTAACTGGCGGGGAGACCGTAATGAGGCGGGTGAAATATTTATATCGTTGCCGGTTGTGGAGAAAGGGGTACTGTTTGGGACCATTCTCCTGCGCTCCAACCAGCAGGAGCTACTGGTCTTCCTGGGCAATAGCCTTATTGCGATGGGCATTCTATTATTCCTTGCTGTGGGTATGACTTTACTTCTGTCAACAAGGTTACTGGGTATTATCCTTGAGCCGGTGGCCCATCTTGCCGGGGTAATGAAACAGGTGTCAGAGAGGCAGGAATATAGTCTGCGTGCCTTACGTTATAGCCAGGATGAAATTGGTGAACTCACCGACTTCTTCAACGATATGTTGACCCAGGTTGAGAACCGTGATCGCCAGATCCGTGAGCGGGAGGAACTGCTCCAGGCCATTATTAACAACACCAATTCAGTCATCTTCCTTAAGGATTTATCTGGATGTTATCTCCTAGTGAATCGGCGTTTTAAGGAGGTTCTGCTCCTAAAACAGCCGGAGGTTATTGGTTACATGGATGGAGACTTATTCCCTAGTGATATCGCAGATAATCTTAAGGCGCTGGATCAGCAGGTTATGGGCAGTGGCCAGCTTGCTGAGGCGGAGGAGGTTCTTCCCCACCATGATGGCCCCCATACGTATATATCCGCTAAATTTCTCTTGTTTGATAGCAGTGGCAAACCCTATGCCCTTTGCGGGATATCCACAGATATCACCAAACGCAAGCAGATCGAAGAGATGATGGTGCAGACGGAGAAAATGATGTCGGTGGGAGGGCTTGCCGCTGGCATGGCCCATGAAATCAACAACCCACTGGGCATTATGATTCAGGCGGTGCAGAACATCAAGCGCCGGGTTTCGTCTGATTTGCCAGCCAATGAGAAGGTGGCAGGTGAGCTTGGGGTGTCGCTTGCCGGGGTGCAGGCCTACCTTGAGAAACGGATGGTATTATCCATGGTGGATGATATTTATGGCGCAGGAATGCGGGCGGCCCGGATTGTGACCAATATGCTCCAATTTTCACGGCGATCGGAGTCTGCCAGCCAATACGCCATGGTGACCGATCTGATAGATCAAACGGTGGAGCTTGCTGCTAATGATTATGATTTAAAGAAAAAGTATGATTTTAGGCATATCTCGATTATTCGTGAATATGACCCTGCTGTGCAAAAGGTTAAGCTTGTGGTGACCGAGTTTGAACAGGTTATTCTCAATTTACTCAAAAATGGTGCTCAGGCCTTTGCTGATAAGGAAATGGCTGAGGGTGAGGTGCCAACCATTACCATAAGAGTGCTACCGGACGGGGATCATACCCGCATCGAGGTGGCTGATAATGGGCCGGGGATTCCTCCTGAAGTGCGGAAAAGGGTCTTTGAACCATTCTTTACCACAAAGCCTGTGGGGTCTGGTACGGGGCTTGGCCTGTCCGTGTCCTATATGATTATTACCAATAATCATAGCGGCACGATGGAGGTTGAATCCGTGCCTGGTGATGGGGCCGTGTTTATTATTCGTTTGCCAAACAGTGATGGGTCTTTATGAGGTGTCTTAATGGTTAAAATTCTGCTTGTTGATGATGAGGAGTGTCTGCTTGAGAGTCTCTCTTCCTTTTTTGAAGACGAGGGGTACCTAGTTCTTAAGGCCGCCAGTGGTGAAGAGGCCTTGGACGTTCTTCGTCATGAGCAGATTGATGCCTGCATTGTTGATATGCGTCTGCCTGGCATTGATGGTAATGGGGTGATTCGTAC
>JAJRUT010000095.1 GCA_024277655.1 Deltaproteobacteria bacterium
AGCAGGTGGGTTAAAATACGGACCGAATAGCGAGGGCAACGCGACGACTGCTAGCAAAATAGCCACCTCTTCGCTGTTATTCGCCCGGTAAGTGAGGGACGATACTCCGAAAGGCGAAGGTTTTACCCCTACACAAAAACAATAAATCAGAACACTGGTTTATGATCAAAGAAGTGCCGGGTGGTAAGCTTACGGTAGGTTCTAGTTTCAGCCCGGGCGACAAAGGAGTTGGTAATGGCACCATTTGCAGTAAAACGCACCCCTTCCAGAAACTCGCCATCGGTGATACCGGTTGCGGCAAAAGAGACTTCCGGGGAACGGATCAGATCTTCGGTGCGAAACACCTTGCTAAAATCCGTGATCCCGTGTTGCTGCCCCTCCTCCTTGTCCCGGTCACAGGTGTAGTAAATCTTACCCTCTAAATACCCGCCGAGACACTTGATTGCCGCAGCCACCAGAACCCCTTCAGGGGCATGCCCCTCCCCGATATAGATATCAGCCTTCTCACCGGTTATGGCGGCAAGACAGCCCGAGATCTCGCCCTCATCAATAAGCTTAATCCGCGCCCCACTGTTGCGCACCTCCTGCATAAGACTGCGATGGCACTCCTGATTAAGGATACAAACAGTAACATTCTCTGTGTACTTGCCCAAAGCACGGGCCACCCGTTTAATGTTAACCGTCGGACTGCGATTAATATCGACAACTTGACCAACCTTTGGCCCAACAACCAATTTATACATATTCAAATTTGGCAGAGAGTGGATCGTACCCTCCGTAGCTATCACAGCATAGGAAGTGGCATTACCTCGCCCTTCAGATGCAGCGTGATGCGCCTCAAGGGCCACCGTAATCAGATCCATCTTCGGCCCGCCTTGACCAATCATTTCCGGAAGCGGTGCCGTATCGTCACGACGAATAAACCGATCATTGATGATCGTGCCATTAATCTGTAACCCTGCCAAGGATTTAACAATAGCCCGACGTGCGCTGTTGAGAATTTCAGTACTATCACCGAGCCCCTGAATTCTCGCCGCCGTAAGGGCTGCCATCTCAGTGGCGCGAACAATTTCCATCCCGTAATTAGTATCCATTTTTCACCCTTACCAACAGACATCTGCGATTTTTGCCAAACAAAAAAAACTGCGCCCTTGGACAATAATATTTTAAGGGAAATCCCACCTACTCACCCACCACCGACAGGGCATGAATAGCTTGAATAATCTCCTTGCTCTTCGCCTTTAAAGCCTGTCCTTCCTTGGTATCCTTTACCTTCATCGGTTTTTGGAATTCATCTATGATTTCGATACTTAAAGGCGCGGAATCAAGATTCTTTGTGGCCTCCTTCATCTCTTCAGGGGTGGGCAGAATTATACCGTAGAGTTGATGGGGGGTCTGAACCAGGGCATGCCCCCGATTGTAGTAGGCCGCCGCAAAACCGCCATCAACATTAATAGCCACCCCATCATCCGAGGCCATTTTATTACCCTTACTGTAATCCACCGGCGTGTGGCCAAAAATAACCCGATTGACATCAAATTCACTTTTGAGCTTATCCTTGAACTCCTGGGTCTGCAAATTCCGCTTCCAGTGCAGGGTGCGTTCTTCATGCTCTCTTTCATCCACGAGGAAATAGCGCTCAAAGGTCTTCATGGCATGCTTGCCGAAAAAAGGCGATTTCGGCCCGCACCACAGATAAAAAAAGAGATCCTGATCATCCTTCTCCTGGGGTCGGTCGCCAATATAATTTACCCCAACCCTTTTGATGGTTGCATCGATTGAATCCAGAAGATCCTTACCACTACGCCCCAAAAACTCTTCAAAGCCACCTTCTCTGGTCGCTGGAACCAAGGCGTGGATATTTAGAGAGTTATTATGGACATGATAGGTTTGACCCTTACTGAAAAAATAACCAAGAAGCCTCTTGAGCTTGGTATTTGTGGTAAATTGCTGTTCAAGGTCGCTGATAATCTCAAACTCTTCATGGCTTAGTTTTGCCGGATGAGCAAAATCAAGCGTGGGGAAATGGCTATCGTTAAGCTCTTTTACGTCACCCGACCTTAACATTTCAGCCAAACGATCCAACCACAAACGACTGGCCATATCATACTCTGGATGATTATTTATAGTCTCCTCTTCAAGCTTGAACTGCATAACAGCCAGGGCCTTTTCCATACTTAAGCCCCTACTGGTCTTCGCCTTGAACTTTCCAGTCACCCTGGTAACCGGATAGGTTCTCTCGGCAAATTCAGCCAGCGCCGTACTATCAAAGCCGAGCCTGTCCAGTAGATCAAAATTATCATAGCGACAGGAGATACGCATGGATTCGGCAATCAGGGACCTATTACCAGCAGCGGCCCCCATCCAGAGAATATCATGATTGCCGAACACATAGTCAACCATTGGCGCGTAAGCCGGTGACGACAGGATACGGAGAATCTTGTCCGGCTGTGGGCCACGATCAAACACATCACCAAGCACCAGAATATGGTCAAGGAGAACCTTGCGAATGGCAAAGGCAAGATGGAAAATTAAGCGCTCGGAAAGGATCACTTCCTCAAAAATAGCATTAGGAACAGGGAGATCAGTGAGCAGGCGCTGAATGGTATTTTTAAACTCAGGTAAAAACAAATCCTTGATTGGCGAACGGATATTGGCAAGCTTATATTTGAGGATCTGCACCAGACAAAAGATAACATCCTGCTGATCCATAATGATCTGAGGGTCTTGCAGATAACGCCCCTTACGGATAGTCTTGGCCAGATACTGAATTTTGATGGTACTGAATGTTTTCGCTAACGCCTCCCGACAAGTCTGAAAAAGCATGCCGAAGCGCCCACGCAGGATTGACTTAAATCGGTCTCCCTCACCATGGAGATCACTGATCCACAGAGTCGCCGGGATATTTGAATTCAGCTCATTTCCAACTGGAGAAGCTGTTGCGCTAAAACATCAATTTCCCTAGATCGAATATTGAGACTACTGGACTTTATTTTCATGGTAAAGAGACATGGTTTAGAAGATATAGGCTACAGGCTTGCAGGTTTGACAGGCAACAACACCTGCCCCTTAAACAATCACAATTAAATTAACCACATCAATCTAAAAATGTAAATCTATCTGACACTTATCTCTAAAGCAACGGGTATGGTAGAAGTAAGTGATTACCAGCAAAACAGTACCGAACTTGAGCGAGGAACGAGCGTGATTTAAGTTTTTGGTAGTGAGTCCCGGAAAATCAAGGAAGGCATGTAAAAAAGCGCAAAAACAACCTCTGGGCCCAACTTAATGGCTATGCACTTCCCTAACGGACATCACTGAAGTTGCGTGGTAATCATACAGAATTAAGACAACAGGACATTATATGCAGGGAATCATCTACATGCTGCTCGCCTCAACCTCCTTTGCCACCATGGCCGCCATGGTGAAAGGGTTGGGTAATGCCATTCCCATCCCCCAGCTCATCCTTCTTCGCTGCCTGCTTCCCTTGCCCTTCTTCATTATCCTCATGCAGAAAAAGAAAATCCCCCTGGTTGTCACCGCCAAGAGACTACTGCTGGCCAGGTCTTTTTCAGGAGCAGCCGCCATGGGTTGTTTCTATTATGCCTTAACCCATATGCCACTGGCCGACTGTATATTCCTGGGGAAAAGCCAACCTTTACTACTGGCAATACTCGCGCCCTTTCTGGTCCAGGAAAAGGCCACCAGAGAAACATGGATTGCCATCGGTACAGGACTTATCGGGGTACTTCTCATCATGAAACCTGCCATGCAATGGCAGGCTGCGGGCTGGGCAGCCCTTGGTGGCGCATTTTTTGCCGCTTTTGCCCATCTCATGGTACGTAAACTCAATCGCCACGACAACCCCTACACCATTGTTCTCGGCTTCTTTGTCTGCACTGCCCTGCTTTCACTTATAGCCAGCCTCTTTTTCGAACTCAAAATCCCAACCGGGCAGCAGTGGCTCCTTATTTGTGGCATTGCCGTATTTGCAAGTCTGGGGCAATTCCTGATGACCCTGGCCTACCGCTGTGAAATTGCCCCGGTGGTGGCGGCCTCAAGCTACGCCTCAATCATTCTATCTGTCGTTTACGGCTATTTTTTCTGGGGCGAGATCCCCCACCCCCTGGCCCTAGCAGGAGGTGTCTGCCTCCTTGCCGGTGGTGGGATACTGGCAAGAGCACGCCATAAGTTCAGAAAGTAAGCGAACCACTTTCTGTAAATAAAAAAAGCCCACGCGCCATCAAGAGGCACGTGGGCTATCGAAACATTTTCGTTTCTATGTCAATAAAACTTACCGGGGAACATAGTGGGTCAAGGGGCAATTACCACAACCACCCCCTGGGAAATCATCACCATTATGAACCTTTTTAATAATGGCCTTTACCGCAGTCTTGGTACTGGCATAAAAATTTTCTTTACCAATCTTGTCGCTTAGACCTGTACGTTTCATCACAGCCCATACCTGACCCTTAACACCAGACATGGCAAAGCCCAAGCCCGCTGCACGGATGCGGGCCACAAGTTGTTCTAACGCCTCCTCTCCTGAAGCGTCCATGTCATTAATGCCTTTAGCATCAAGAAGAATGTAACGAAGATCAGGATGCTCCGTTCTAAATTTTGCCACCTGCTCATCCAGATAAGAGGCATTGGCAAAGAATAGGGAACCATCAAAACGAACAACCGAAATATGATCACAACCTTTCAAGCGGTAATGCTCTGAGCTACGCAACACCCCCTCCTCTTCACACATGGAAAGCTCAGCCACAACAGGACGCATGGACTTGTACAGAAACACACCCATGGACAGGACAAAACCGACCATAATACCCTTGTCGAGGTGCGGGGCAAAATAGAGGGTCACAAGGAAACTTAACACCGAAATAACACCATCATACTTCTGCGCCTTAAAGGAATGGACAAACCCTTTAATATTCACCAGACCAATAACCGCCATCATAATAACCGCAGCAAGGGTTGCCTGGGGGAGATGATAGAGGAGTGGGGTGAAGAAGAGCAGAGTAATCACAACCATAACCGATGTTACCACCGAGGAAACACCAGACACCGCACCAGCCGCAAGGTTTACAGCCGAACGGGAAAAAGAGCCGGACACCGAATAACTACCAGCCATGGAGCCGAGAATATTACCAAGCCCCTGACCAATAAGCTCCTGGTTGGCATCAATCTTCTGGCCGGTCTGCGCCGCCATGGCTTTGGCGATAGCGATGGCTTCCATAAAACCAAGAAGTGAAATAATAATTGCGGTTGGAAATAGTTTTACGAATGTTTTTACCGTAAGGTTCGGAACCTCAAATGCTGGCAGCCCCTTCGGAATCTTGCCAACAATAGCACCACCACCCGTCATGGTCAGTTTTGCCAAATCAAGGGGTTTATTCTTGATCTTAAGTCTCCAAATCTCGTCACCTGTGCTAACTCCTACGGGAACTTGATCTTTAGGATAGAAAGTATATGTCCTCGTCTCTCCCTCACCGGAAGCAACGGCCTTAAACTTCATTTCACGCAATGATTTACGCAGCAGGTGGGCCTCCTCCTTAGCGTGGGCCATCTGGGCCGTTAAAATCAGGACATCTGATTGCTTCTTTAGGACTGCAACCGAAGGCCCACCGTGGAGCCCCTGATCTTCAGCAAGTAGCTCATCAATCAAATTACCAAGGGCGGCACGATTCCCCCCATGCTCTTCGATGAGATTGGTGGCGGCGTTAAACTCAATAATTTTCTCGGCAACCACCGGATCGGCAATGGCCGAAACATCAACGGATTTATCGTTATTAAAACCGATGAAATAAGAAATAAGCGTGGTAACCAGTACCGCCACAAGCACGTTAGGAACCTTGGGGGCAAACCTCTTTAATGTTGCCATAATGGCGACGGAACCGACGGCAAAGACCAGAGTCGGCAGATGGGTATAATCCATAGCGGCATTAAACACCCGGCCCATGGTCTCATAATGGTGAGAAGCTTTATCGACATACACCCCAAAGAACTTGGAAAACTGAGATGAGGCAATGATGATTGCCGCCGCATTGGTGAAACCATTAATTACCGGGTGGGAGAGAAAGTTGACCACCATTCCCAAACGTAGTACACCAAGTGAAAACTGAAAAATACCAACAACCAATGCCAGGATAATGGAGTAGGCAATGAACTCAGGGGAACCTGCCGTGGCAAGTGGTTCAAGGGAGGCTGCCGACATAAGTGACACAACGGCAACCGGTCCCGTTCCAAGTTGCCGGCTGGAACCAAACAAAGCCGCGACCATGGGCGGCAGAAAAGCAGCGTACAAACCATAATACGCCGGAAGACCTGCAAGCTGGGCATAAGCCATTGACTGCGGAATAAGAACCATGGCAACGGTGATACCGGCTAACAGGTCAACCTTAAACTCTGACCCCTTATAGTCCTCGAACCAATCTAAAAACGGAAATATTTTCGTAAGCATGTTTCTCCTATCCTCTCTCCCCAGAAACCTTTTATAAAAAAGATCATCTCAAAAATTGATGCCCACTCAGAAACGATTCTTGAACACATCACCTAAATGCATCCACCCCTCACTTCTGAACGACCACCATAAATAATGCCTAAATCATCTCAGTGATGTTAGGTCAAGAAATTGCCTAGGCATAAAACCTGGGTAAAAGTCTAACCAGACACTGCTAAGACAATCTACAACAATTCTATTTTCCCAGACTCAAGCCCGTAGAAGCTTGCCACGACCCGCAATTTCCCGGCCGCAACCAACGGCGCCAACACAGGATTAGAGGTACGAAGCTGCTCAGCTGTCATTTTGGCAATCTCCCGGGCCGCGTTATCAGTCAAATCCCCCTCCATATTACGAACCTTATCCACCGAAGGCTGAATGGCCGGAATAAGACTGGCCATATGCCCTTCAAGTGCGGAACCTTGAGCCACAGCACCGATGGCACCGCAACAGCTGTGCCCCATTACCATTATAAGGGAGGTGTGCAGATGCACGGCAGCATACTCCAGAGAACCCAAAAGCTGATCATTGATAATATTCCCCGCAACCCGTACCACAAACAGATCACCTAAGCCCTGATCGAACAGTACCTCAGGTGGCACCCGTGAATCAGCACAGGCGAGTATGGCGGCAAACGGTGCCTGACCACCACCTAAAAGCACCCTCTGGCCCGTGTCCTGATGCGGATGTGATAGTTTCCCCTCGATAAAACGTTTATTTCCAGCCAGCAGTTTTGCCAAAGCCTCATCACACCCTAGCATTTGCGCTTGTCCCATTTCTCCTCCAAATATTCCCATCCCATAAAACAAGGCCCCTGCTCTCAACAGGGAACATCAAAACCCCTTTAAACCTTTCCAGGAATATGATTTAAATAGATATTGCAACCTACTCTCTCCCAAAAGTGTTGGTATGTCATAGCGCGCAAAACGAGAATGTCAAGAACAAACAGCAACATTCTCGTTTTGACGCAATACGCGTCCATTCTCTAAAACCAGGCAACATAACTAACCACCAAGAGCAACAGGCACACCATAATGACCATTGATATCAATTCATTTCTCTCCCGCTTGCAACAGGAAGTTTCCACCTATAAAGTGCCGGTGGTCGACCTTATCGCCGTGCAGACCCGTGACCCGTTCAAAGTTCTGGTGGCAACCATCCTCTCCGCCAGGACCAAGGACGAAACCACGGCCAGGGCCAGTGAACGTCTTTTCAACAGGGCCGCCAGCCCCGGTAAACTTGCCAACCTGACCGAAGCCGAGTTGCAAAAACTTATCTACCCAGTGGGATTTTTTAAAAATAAGGCCAAATACCTGAGCAAGCTCCCTGAGGCACTTACCGCTTTTAAGGGTAAAGTGCCGGAGAGCATGGATGAGCTCCTAACCCTGCCGGGAGTAGGGCGGAAAACGGCCAACCTAGTGCTCGCCGTGGCCTTCAAGAAACCCGCCATCTGTGTAGACACCCATGTCCACCGCATTATGAATATCTGGGAATATGTGACCACCAAGAACCCGCAGCAGACCGAAATGGCGCTCCGCAAAAAACTGCCACAGGAACACTGGCTCACGGTAAATTCCATCATCGTTGCCTTTGGTCAGGGAACCTGCAAACCGGTTGGCCCCCACTGTGACCGCTGCCTGCTGCGAAAAGAGTGTCCACAGAGAGGTGTAACCCCAAGGCGGATTGCC
>JAJRUT010000096.1 GCA_024277655.1 Deltaproteobacteria bacterium
CCACAGCAAGAGACTGGGAGCCAAATACCATGGCAAGAGCTGTGATGGGCTGTTTAAAGGCCGGAACAGTATCGACAAGGTTAGGTGCTTCACTGATATCCCAATGTAGCAGGGTGCCGCCCTTGGTTCCTGCGTACAATTGCAACCCATCCTCGCTAATCGCCAGAGCTGTGATTGACTCAAAGTAGGCGGGAATAGTAAAACTCTCCTCTGTTTCTTCCGCATCACCAAAGAGGGATTCTGCCACGGTTACGCGTTGAACAGAGAGGGTGTTGTCCTGGTGAAACAGAACACGAACAGAACCGGGGGCATCTTCGTCTACGCTACCAACAAAGAAGGCCTTCCGCACGGCTGGCGCAACGCCCAGGAACTTAAACTGGGTAGAAATCTGGGGAACAATACTTCGCACACCGTCTTTAGGAAAAAACGAACGAAAACCGATATGCACCACTGTCATCCCACCATCATCCCAAAGCAGACTATACTGGGGGCCACTGCGTGAGGTGAAGATGATAGACGCGTCACGCCCTTCAGCAAGATCAAGGGGGGCAAATGTAGATTCACCGTGCAGAGGCTGAACTGCCAAAATACCGTGGGTCGTAATGGTAACGACATTTTCCTGATAATCATCAAGACCAACTACCGCCAGATCATCCGTTATTTTTAGTGAATGCTTAACTGGTTCAGCAGTGGGAGACTTAAAGAGGGGTAGGGAGACCTGGGCAATAAGAAAAAGAATAGCCACAACGCTGAAAATAACAGCAACACCACCAATGGTGATGATATAACTGGCAATCTTGTCGTAGAGCTTATTACGTTTGAGGAGTTTTTTATTCATTAAATTTCAGGATGTTTAGGCTATGGTGTTATCCCACCCGGCTTACCATAAAACCAGATGCAAACGACCCAATTTAATCTAGATACGTAGAACACCATAAAGGCTGCAGGGGGCTTATTTTCAGGCACCATACCATACTTCTAAAACAGTGTCATGAAATCAGACCCCCCGAGCAACCTAAAGGGATAAAGGATTATTTAAGCAGTCCAAGCTGCTTCTCAATAACCTTTGCAGGCAGAGGCAGATATCCATCCTTTACAACAATCTCCTGCCCTTCCTTGGACAAAACAAACGTCAAGAATTCCCGGGTAAGGGTTGGCAAAGGCTTATTAGGCTCCTTAACAACATAGATGTACAGGGTCCGGGCAAGGGGATACTTACCATTTAAAACATTTTCATAATTAGGTGGATAGGCAGTACCACCTTGCTTCTTGGCCAGAGAAATAGCCTTTACACCAGAGGTACGGTAGCCAATACCGGAGTAACCAATACCGGAAATGTCTTCGGTAACACCCATAACCACAGAGGCAGAACCAGGCTGCTCCTTAACGGTATTCTTGTAATCACCCTTAAACAATGCCTTCTTCTTGAAATAACCGTAGGTTCCAGAGGCAGAATTACGACCATAAATACTGATAGGGTTTTGGGCAAGTGTACCATGAACGCCAGCCTGTCCCCAGGTTACGATGTTCTGGTGTCCACCCTTACGGGTCTTTGAGAAGATCGCATCAACTTCAGGAAGAGACATGGAATCAACGGGATTATCCTTGTTTACATAAACGGCCAAAGAGTCAAGGGCCACACCAATACGGGTTGGTTTGAAACCATACTTCTTCTCAAATTTTTCCTCTTCAACCTTCTTCATCTTCCGGGACATAGGTCCAAGCTGAGAGGTTCCGGCAATAAGAGCAGGAGGAGCGGTGGAAGAACCCTTACCTTCAACCTGAATGCGAACATTAGGGTACTTCTTACGAAAAGATTCGGCCCAATAGGTCATCAGGTTATTCAAGGTATCAGAGCCAATGGAATCAAGATTACCAGAAACACCTGTTGTCTTGGCGTAATCTGGAGTTGCTGGATCAATCTCAACGCCAGCCTGGGCCTGTCCACCAACAAAAACACCTGCTGCCAACGCTGCCGTACACATAAATTTTGCAAATTTCATTACTTACTCCTCGTTAATTTTATAAAACCATAAGACTAAAGCATTTATTACGTATGGCGGGGATAATGCCAGAGCAATGTTAAGATTATATTAAGAAATAGTGCAAAACCTGTTAATCTAAGTGTAATATCGATATTTCAAGCAGTTAAACATAGGGACAACCCATGCCAAAGAAAGTAATCATAATCAGCCTGATCAGTATGACCCTTGCCGGGTTCTGGCTCCATTATTATTCAGATAAAGCCGTAATCAAGCGCGAACTTAGCATACTGGCCATGGCGATAAGCAAATCTCAACAGGAAAACCCCATAGAGATGAGTCTGAACCTTGGCGACATAAAAAAGCGGCTGATCGACCCATGCCAGGTTGTTATCCCTGAAAAAAACTTCAACCAAAGCCTTACCTATGATCTTATCATGCGCTACCTCATCTATTACCGGCAACTCTACCTGACAATTGACCTGACCTTTACCAATGTCGTTATAAATTTACCAGAGAAAAAGAAAGCTGTTGTCCAGATAACAGTCCGCCTCCTGCGCCAACATAAAGAAAAAATAGCGGTTCAAGAGGAATTATACCCTGGGCAATTTATCCTCAAAAAGGAGGATAAGAAATGGCGCATCCAGGAAGTCACCCTGCCCCTGCTTTTAATTGAATAAGGTGCTTTTTATTCTGGCCCGGCTTTTATGTACCGCCCCCCCACCTTTGCTTGACTTCTCCTACCTATTTACGCCATCCTTAAAAAGACAACGTTTGCAAGTAAACCCTCTTTTTTGACTCCAAAAGGGGATGACAAATATTTCACCAGTGGAGGGAAGGTATGATCTTCAAGATGTTTCCTGCCGCCGAACTAGAGGATCTCTTTGCTCTTCTAGCCGTCAACCGCATCATCGGCCCGATCAGCAAGGGGCTCAACAAGGATGGCCACGAGCTGTTTGATTTTGACCACGTTACCGATTTTTCCCACCTGAAAATTGCTTATACCCAAACCATCCATTCAGCCAAAAAATTCTGCCTGCCCCACCACGAAGAAACCTCAACCTTCACCTTTACAGGCGATGACTGGCAAAAGGAGGTGGATTTCGGTGCCCACCAACCCCTGGTGCTCTTTGGTCTTCACCCCTGTGACATCAACAGCTTAAACAAGCTGGACAAGGTGTTGATGGATTCCATCTACCCCAATCCGTTCTATGGAGCCAAGCGCCAGAATATGCTTATCATCGGCCACTCCTGCACCCCCCAACCCGCCTGCTTCTGTCAGTCCATGGGTACCGACACCGTACTTGCTGGCTGCGATCTCTTCCTCACTCTCCTAGGGGATGATTATTTTGCCGAGGTACACTCCTCCAGGGCCTACCACCTGCTGGAACAGCTGGATTGCTGGGAACCCGGAGCCAAGGATCACGCCAGATTCCGTGCCTCAATTGAAAAGCGGAGCGACTCTTTTACAAACACGGTGGACACCTCAGATCTTACCAAAATTCTCGACATGGAATTTGCCTCTCAGGTATGGCAACAGTGGGGTGAGAGATGTCTGTCCTGTGGTACCTGCGCCCAGGTCTGCCCCACCTGCTACTGTTATGGTATTGAAGAGAAGGTGGATATGGATCTTAGCCGGGCTGTAAAAAACAAACAGCTCTACTCATGTAACCTCATCGATTTTGCCGAGGTGGCTGGCGGGCATAATTTCAGACCGGAATCCCACACCCGGTTAAAATACCGCTACTACCATAAACATCGAGGCTTTGTGGAGGCCTTTGAAGAGGCGCTGTGTACCGGATGTGGTCGTTGCGGCACCAGTTGTCTAGCTGGCATCACCGTCCCGGAAGTTATAGCCTCAGTGCGAGGAGGATCCCATGACGCATAAACTGACCACAAAGAGTATCAGCTCAAAGAAGGGGTACACCGCAAAAGAGCAGGATATCGCCTTTTTTGAATACAGCCACAAGGCGGAAATCACCAACATCTACCCCCTTACCGCAAACGAAAAACTGTATCAGGTTCAGATTATCGACCCAGACGACCGCGCCGCCTTCTCCTTCAAACCCGGTCAGTTTGTTATGCTTGAACTACCCGGTATCGGTGAGGCCCCCTTCTCCATCTCATCCTCCCCCACCCGACATGGTGCTCTGGAATTGTGTATCCGCGCCGCCGGGAATATGACAAATTTTCTGGATCGCACCAGTCGTGGCACCAAGGTAGGGATCAGTGGCCCCTTTGGCACCAGTTTTCCGGTGGAGGATATGGAGGGGGATGATATTCTTCTCCTTGCCGGAGGCCTTGGCATTGTGCCGTTGCGGGCCCCCATTATGTCGGTGCTGGAAAACCGCAGTCGTTACGGGCGGGTGGACATTATCTACGGGGCGAAAACACCTTCTGACCTCCTGTTTAAATATCAATATGAAATGTGGAAGCAGTTTGACATCAACCTCGATATCATAGTCGACAAGGGTGATTCCGAGTGGACAGGGCCGGTGGGTATGATCACCGAGATTATAAAGCGGAGGGTCGCTGAGGCAAGTGGTGATGATTTCAAACATCGCACCTCAGCCATTGTCTGCGGGCCACCGGTGATGTTTAACTTCGTCTGCGAAATCCTCAACCACACGGGACTGCCAATGGAAAAAATGTTTGTATCCCTTGAACGGCGGATGCACTGTGGCCGGGGCAAGTGCTGCCGGTGCAACATCGGCTCAACCTACACCTGCCTCAAAGGCCCGGTCTTTGACTACTGGTCGGTTTTAAATCTTCAGGAAGCCATTTAATGCCTTCCAACCAAACAATCGCTATGAAAAACAAAAAATCGGATAAATCCTTTTGTAACTACAAGGTTGTAATTACCTCAAAGGCACTTATCCAATCCTGCATTTTTACTTTAGTGGCTTGAGGAGGGGAACCATGACGACAAAACAAACATTTCTCGGTGTTAATGTCCCTAAACCACGGGTGGCCTTCTTTGAGCTTAGCTCCTGCGAGGGATGCCAACTGCAAATACTCAATAACGAAGCGACCCTACTGGATTTTCTGTCCATGGTGGAAATCGTTACCTTCAGGGAGGGTATGACTGAAAAGAGTGATGAGTACGACGTGGCCTTTGTGGAGGGGTGCATCACCCGCAAGGATGAAGAACAGCGCCTGCTTACCATCCGCAAAAATGCCGGCCTGGTGGTGGCCCTTGGCTCCTGCGCCTGCTTTGGCGGCGTGAATCAGCTCAAGAATCGCTTTAACGATCTCAACTGGGTGAAAAAAGAGGTGTACGGCGACCACCCCATCGACACCCAGGAGGCCAAACCAATCAGCACCCTGATTGATGTTGACCTGGAGATATACGGTTGCCCTATTAAAAAGGAAGAGGTGGAGGATATTGTTGTAAACCTCATTCTCGGCAAATCCATCGATCACCCCAAGTATCCAGTGTGCATGGAGTGCAAGGCCAAGTCGAATATCTGTTTATTTGACCTAGGCGAGCCCTGCCTTGGCCCCATTACCAGGGCTGGATGTGATGCCTGGTGCCCATCCAGTCGCTTGGGCTGTTGGGGATGCCGGGGACCAGCACCCGAGGCCAATATCAAGCAGCTTCTGCACATCTGCAACGAGCGGGAAATCCCTATGGAAAGGGTGATGGATCGCTTGGAATGCTTTGGCGGTTTCAGTGAGTCTATTGAACAACTACGCCGCACGGAGGGGCGTTAAGCGATGAAATTATCCTGTGATATAGATGTCAAACATCTCACCCGGGTTGAAGGCCACGGTAATATCAAGATTACGATCAAAAATGGCAAGGTGCAGGAGGCACGCTGGGAGGTGGTAGAGACCCCGCGTTTTTTCGAGGCCATGCTGGTGGGCAAGAACTTTGAGAACGCCCCTTACATCTGTGGACGCATCTGCGGCATCTGCTCCATCGGTCACACCCTGGCCGCCATCCGCACGGTTGAAAACGGCTTTGGTATGAAGCCAAGCGCCCAAACCGCCAAACTGCGCCTGCTGTTAAAACACATGGAGACCCTGCAATCCCATATCCTCCACGTCTATTTTCTTGCCGCCCCGGACTTTTTGGGGGTTGGCTCTGTCCTGCCCCTGGTTAAAAGCCATCCGGATGTGGTGCAGCGGGCCCTGCGCCTAAAACTGCTGGCCAACGATATCTGTGATGAGGTGGGTGGCCGGAGAATGCACCCGACCCGTACCGTGGTGGGGGGCTTTACCATGCTGCCGGATAAATACGCCCTTGGCCAGTTTAAATCCCGACTCAAAAACTGCCTTGGCGACCTTGTTGCCTCGGCTGAACTCTTTAAGACCTTTGTTTTCCCGGAGTTTGAGCGGGAGACAGAGTTTGTCGCCTTAAAAGGGGAGGGAGACTACCCATTTATCGACGGTGACCTTATCTCCACCGATGGCATCTGCAAGGCCGAGTATGATTATCTAACCATGACCAATGAGTATATGGATGAATATTCCACCTCAAAATTGAGTAAACTCAGCCGGAAATCATTTGCGGTGGGCGCTCTGGCCCGGTTTAACAACAACTATGATTTTCTGGAACAGACGGCAAAGGATATCGCCGAAATGCTGGATCTGCGGCCTGTGAACCATAACCCCTTTATGAACAATGTCGCCCAGGTGGTGGAATGTGTCCATGTGGTGCTGGACTCCATCCGTCTTATTGACGAACTCCTCGGCACTGAATATGGCCCAGAACGCCAGGAGGTTACCCCAAAGGCCGGACTTGGAGTGGGGGCGGTGGAAGTACCCAGAGGTATTCTCTATCACTGCCTGGAATTTGATGCAGAAGGGCGTATAAAAAGAGCCGATTGCGTGATTCCCACCAGCCAGAACCACGCCAACATCTTCCACGATATTGAAGATCTGGCCCGGTTTTGTGTGGAGCAGGGCAAAACCGATAAGGAAACCGAGCTTCTGGCCGAAATGCTGGTGCGGGCCTATGATCCGTGTATTTCCTGCTCGGTGCATTAACAACTTAAGCCTTCCGTGGTGATCGGGAAAGGTATCAGGGGCCGATAGAGTTGTTGACAATAGAAGGGCAAAACCACCATTATCTCTCCCTGAGGGGGATTCTGTTCAGTGGTATCCGGCAACAACCTGGTATTACTGATTTATTTTACCCCTGGAGATATAATGAAAACCATCCTTGTTTTATTAAGTGTCCTGCTGCTCACCATTCCAGCCTATGGCAAAAACAACAAACATCAGAATCAACACAAAAACAAACACCATCAAGGGTCAGGCGAGAAAGACCTGAAGAAAAGCAATAAACATAGTCAGGATCATTCCCACGACCAACAAAAGAAAGTAGCCCGAGGAGGTGACCTCCCTCCGGGTTGGCAAAAAAAGATGCGCAAGGGGCACAGGGTGGGTGACGACCTCTATCAACACATGCGCACCGTTGACCGTGACACCCTGCGTCTCCTGCCTCCACTCCGCCATGGCGAATATTATAAGTCCATTGAAAACAATATTATTAAACTCAAGGAAAATAGCCGGGAAATTTTAGAAGTCATCAAGAAAAACTCCCTACGTCCTCCACCGCAACCGCCTTTTTTTTAAAGCCACCCGGTATCAAGGGATACATGATGTATCCCTTGACCTACTCCAAGGCAGTGTCCATTTCAAAAATTACACTCATCCCTGCCGTTATAGCCATAATACACATACTCTTTTTCACGGTGATGCCCCCGTGAATTCCTTTTATATTGACCAGACCCCAACTCTACCTGGCGCACCCCCCTCTGAGCCCTGGCTAAAATCCTGCTAGCCTTGCGCAGGTTCCCCCGCTCAACCGCCTCCGCTGCCTGCAGGATAATATAGCGCAACTTGTGAACACCTGTCCCTCTGTTATCTTCATGCCTGACCTGGCGCTGATCTCGATACTCCACCTTTATTCTAGCCCCGGCTAATAAAAGACCAAGATCAAAGGGAGGTGGTGGCAGAAGCATGACCTGTTGCCCCTTCTCCCTCTTATGGCGCTCCCCGCCGAAACTTTCGCCAGGACTGGTCACCTGCAACAACACCACAGTAATCACCATAAACACAGCAAACTGAAAACCGAAAACCCGCCTAACTGGCTGTGAATAAATATCCATAACACCACCTCCCTTATCGTCTCCGAGAAGTTGAGTCGTTAAAGTCAACGACTCAACTTCTTCATTCTCAACATCCCCTAACACCCCTCAATGACCTTCTTCTTTGGGGACCTGGTTTTAAGGGTAACCTTATCGCCCACCTTAAGGGTGAGACTCTTCTCTCCACAGTCCAGGATAACCGCCTTGGCGTTCACTGCAGAAACAGTGCAAGTGATCCGGGCAGCACTGGCATTTACTCCAAATCCACCAACAAGAAGAAACAAACCGGCAAGAACTGAAATTGACTTTTTCATAACTTTTCCCTCACTTTGAAATTAAAACTGCGTTGTGGGCTTCTTAAAAAAGAATCCCTCCGGTGATTTCAAAATAAGGAAAACAAAAAGGAAAAAATAGAGGACATCGGCCGATACAGGCCGAAACGGGGAGGGGACACAGACCCTACACCAGGCAGTAACCATATGAAATTAAAGAAGTTTTAGAAAAACAGAACGAAACAGGAGAGATAGGCAAAATAGTTGCCTAAACCCCAGGAGCGCAAAAAACTTTGCGCTCCTGGCGCCTCCGGGGCGGATCAACAGATAAAAAAACCACTATTCAAAAGATTTTTTGATATCACGCCCGATCTTGGCACCAAGCTCGGTGAGAAGTTTAAAGTCATCCACAGTGGGAACATTTTTAACCTTAATCCCGTCGTGGAGAATCTCACAGTCCATCTTCTCCAGAAAGAGATTGAGGTGACGAACCCCCTCACCAGACCAACCAAAGGAGCCAAAAGCTGCGCCAATTTTCTTTTTGGGACGCAGGCCGGTGATATAGGTGCATACATCCGCCATGGTAGGCAGAATACCGTTATTTAAGGTTGACGAACCCAAAATAAGCCCCTTGGCCTCCATCACATCCACCATGATATCGGAACGATGAGTCACCTTGGCATTAAGGATCCTGGCATCGACCCCTTCCTCGCGTAAACCATTGCTGATGGCCTTAGCCATCTTTTCGGTGGAGTGCCACATGGAGTCATAAATAATAACAGCTCTCTTTTTAAGATCATAACTGGCCCAACGTTTGTAACACTCCAGTATATCAGCCGTTTGACTCCGCCATATTAAACCATGGTCAGGGGCAATCATATCAATCTCAAGGCCAAGATCAGCAACTGTTTTAAGAAGCTTTGTCACATTGGGGGAAAAAAGATGAAGAATATTGGCGTAATATTTTTTGGCATGGGCAAACACCGCGCCTTTTGGAAGTTCATCGGCAAAACGTTCAGTGGTGGCCCAGTGCTGCCCAAAGGCGTCTGAAGAGATCAACAGCTTCTCTTCGGGGATATAGGAAAACATCGAATCCGGCCAGTGAAGCATCTTGGTTTCGAGAAAATGTACCGTTTTAGAGCCAAGCGACAGGGTGTCACCAGATTTTACAATCTCCAAGGGCCAATCGCCGGAATCATGAAAGTGACTGGCAATAGCCCTTGCCCCCATAGGAGAACAAAACACCTTTTCCGGCTTACACAGCTTAATCATTTCAGCCAGATAGCCAGAGTGATCAAGCTCAACATGGTTGACAACGATATAGTCAATATCCTCAGGGTTCATCACCTCACGGATATTATGGAGCATCTCATGCTCAAATGGCCCCTTTACCGTGTCAAACAAGACATTTTTTTCGTCCTTGATCAAGTAGGCGTTGTAGGTCGTGCCTTTGTAGGTTGAGTAGCCGTGAAAATCCCGCACATTCCAATCAAGTGCCCCAACCCAAAACACACCATTTTTTATCTCTTCTGTTGCCATATCAAATCCCCATATTGCTTTTAATCTAAAAAAACAGCGAAACCAAACAATTACCCTTACATCTGAGCTACCATTTTGGTATATCAGAATAGTACCCATTACCATGTAAAGATATATTTTTTCTGGCACATAACAATACTTTTTTTATACACTACTTTGTAGCCAATACAAAACAAGGGAGCAACAGTAATGAGCCAAACAGAAAAAACCTTCAGGAAGCCTTTGCCGGTGAATCTAAAGCCCGCAATCAATATATGTTTTTTGCCAAGGCCGCGCGCAATGAAGGCCTTCATTATATTGCCGACTTATTTGAGGAAACGGCACGAAACTAGGATGTATCCTGAGTTTGCCAACACCCCACAAACTATTTTACCCCAGCCGATATCTAAATAGTACCTTCAGCAAAATATCTAGTTTTTCAAGGTACCATAAAACCAAAGGAACCAAACCATGTCTAAACAATCTCCATTCAAATACTCCGCTAACGACCTTTATAACTGGCTCACCACCGACCCTAATTTTATCCTCCTCGATGTCCGTAACGAAAAAGACTTTGCCAATTTTGCTGTGGAAGGCCCGGTATGTATACCATACATAAACATTCCCTATTTCGACTTTATTGAGGACGTCCCCGGCTCGGTTGCCAAGGTTCCAAAGGGGAAAAAAGTCCGTATTGTCTGTGCCAAGGAGGGGTCTTCCAAATTTGTCGGGGAACAACTGGTTGAAAATGGCTTTGAAGATGTCGGGTATCTAGAAAAAGGTATTAAAGGCTGGGGTAATATGTTGACCCCTGTGCAAATCAACGGTGGCGACGACAGTTTTGAGCTGCACCAGATGATTCGCCCCGGCAAGGCTTCGCTTAGCTACATGCTGATAAGTAATGGTGAGGCCGCTGTCTTTGATCCATCCCGCAATATTCCGGTATACAAGGAATTTGCCCAGGAAAGAGGGGCAAAGCTTGTTCGTTCCTTCGAAACCCACAGACAGGCTGATTATATCTCAGGTTCGGTGGAGCTTAGTCGCAATCATGCAGTTGAAACCATTGGTCGTGATGAGGATTTTAGGGGTGCCGATTTCCCGTATACGGCAGCAACCGATGGCGAGATTTTCAAAATCGGCAAGGTTCAGGTCAAAGTCATTCACAGCCCAGGTCACACCCTGGGTTCTATCTGCCTGCTGATTAACAACAAATATCTCATCAGTGGCGACACCATCTTCATTCAATCGGCTGGTCGCCCGGATCTTGGCGGCAAGTGTCGCGAATGGTCACGCTACCTGTATTTAAGCCTGATGATTACCATCCGTGACCTGCCGGATGACCTTCTTGTCCTCCCTGGTCACTACACCTCGTGGGATGAGGCCAACGATGAGCTTAAGTTTGTTGACACCCTGGGTAATTTGAAAAATTATAACAACGCCTTTCAATATGTGCATGAAGGTAAATTTGCTGAATTTATCGAAGAAAATATGCGACCCCAACCGGAAGTGTACGCCAATATCCGTAAAATGAATGCCGGGTGGATGGAGGCCTGTGAAGATGAGCAGGACACCATGGATCTTGGTAAGAATGAATGTGGGGCCAGCAACTATGGCAAGGTCGGCGTCAGTGCCGAGTCAGAACGGCAGGGGTAAACTCTTTTCTGTCCTAGAATCCCCGAAATCCACAGACTTTTTCTGTGGATTTTGTGGCGCGGTATCCGCTTGAAAATCAAAAAATGTGGCGTGGGAGCGGAATAAGGGGGTATAAAAATCCGAATTCAATCTGCAGCAAGACTTCGACTTTCTATACGGACACCACTGACTGAAAATATGCAGTTTTATTCTCGAACCATATATTCATCCATATAAACCCACAGCACCGCACCAAGCTCCACCGCCTTATCCTTACCCTGTGGATCTTTTAAGGTATACTCCGCCTCGCTCAAGGCCGAAAAGCCCCACCAGCCAGCCAGTGGGCAGGTAAAACTAAACAGTCCATTGCTATCTGTTTTAATCACCTGGGCAACATGATAATCACTGGCTGCCACAACCTTGCTCCCCTCATTATAAAACTCCACCTCAACAGCTACACCAGCCGCCGGTTTGCCCTTGATCAGCACCTTACCGACAAAGCTGTTACCCGCGTAATTGCCAAAGGGACGGAGAAGAGGCACAATTTCCGTGGGTAAACCAACAGGAGTATCCCAACCGGTATCTGCCCCGTAAGCGGCAACAATGGTCTTGGTGTAATGAATAATGGAGAGATCTTCGGCAGGTTCCCAGTAGGGTGTTGGCTCCATAACAAACTGATAAACACCGGGCCGCTTAAACCTGTACCGGGTTTGCCACCCCTGGTGTGCCATAATTTTGGTCTCAGTCAAAGCACCGAGAAGATCCGTAACGAGGCCATCCTTGACCACATAAAAACGCGCAGGTTTTTGCAGATCCATGCCGACAAGCTCAAAGGGATGAGAGAATGAAACCGCAAAATCTGCAGTTCGCTGCTTCTGAGTCATGATATTTGCCGACGGAATCACCAGACCAAAATGGCCAAGGGCAGACACCGCCCCTCCCAAAACTAATATATGAACCAACACCAGACCAAACATTTTACGCATCATAACGACCTCCCGAGTCAGGATAATACTTTTTTATAATTTGTGTTACGAGACATATACAAAACCTCTCCCTCGGCGTCAACCATTTTTGTGAAGCAACTTTTGGTTGACATTGACTGCATATATTGATTCAACGGCGTCCAGTTCCAAACGTGCCATTCACTTTCGAACTGGTTCAGGGTTTACACAGGGGAGCGACATTCTGGTAATTTTGTAGATTTTTCCAGTTCAAGCGAACTTGTGTAAACCTTGACCCCTTGCACAATCCTAACCCGACACCGGTGATATTGATTTAAAGAGTGAAACATCCTCATCAGTGGTGGTTTTATCGCCCTGCTTGACCCCACCCTGATCTCCTTTTTTTCCGGCAAACTTCTCTTTCAGGTGCTGTATGCCATCGGGGTTGCCATGATGTGTATGGCCCTGCTCCGGCGCTTCTCCTCCCCGGCTCTCTTCATCCTTGCCCTTGGCTGGATCTGTTTTGGCGAAATACTCACCACGCAAAGCTGGCCTGCTGAACAATCCATTGTCGCGGCCCTGCTCTTTGCCACCTACACCTCCTCCACCGTCTCCATCGTGTATCCCCTCCTGCCGTGGCTTGCCATTATGGTTTTAGGCTGGCTTTTCGGGCGCTATCTATTGAACTACAGGGAGGGAAAAACAAACATAAATCCGGTATCCCTACTGCTTGGAGTCGGGATCTCCGCCCTCACAGCATTTGCCCTTATCCGTTACAATAACGGCTACGACAACCTGCTTCTCCTGCGTGAGGATATGAGTTGGCAACACTGGCTTCACGTGAGTAAATACCCGCCATCGGCCTCATTTATATTTCTGGAACTGGGGCTGATGTCTGTTATTTTAGGGAGTATGATCTTCTTTGAAAAACACATCGAGGTACGCCAGAACGGAGTACTCCTGGTATTTGGTCAAACATCAATGATCTTTTATCTGGTGCACCGATTAGCCCTGACTGGTTCCGGAACCTATGGAGGACTACAGGACATCTATGACCTGAATACGGCCTATATCATCACCGCTATCATTCTGGTGTTACTTTACCCCTTTTGCTTATGGTACAGAGGGCTTAAGGCTAGACATCGAGATTCGTTATTTCTTAAATACCTGTAGGAACAAAAAAAGGGTTTGAAGATCGCTCTTCAAACCCTTTGTAAAAAGTAAACAGCACGGGTCACAGCAGGTCAACCCAGCCATTCTTATCCTCTTTATAGCCAAACTGGATGGCCTGCAGATCATCAAAAAGCTTCTGGGATAACTCACCGGTCTGACCACCGTTAACAACGATTTCCTGATCCTTGTAATGCAGGGAGCCAACAGGGGAAATAATGGCCGCGGTACCTGAACCGAATACCTCTTTGAGGCTGCCATCAAGGCTTGCCGCCATCACCTCATCAATGGTGATATTACGCTCAACCACGTTAAGCCCCCACTCTCTGGTGATCTTCAAAACTGAATCGCGGGTAATCCCGGGCAGAATCGAACCACTTAAGGGGGGGGTGATCAGCTCATCGCCAATGACAAAAAAGATGTTCATCGTACCCACCTCTTCGATGGATTTACGATCACAGGCATCAAGCCAGAGTACCTGGGTAAACCCCTGCTCCTGCGCTTCGATGGCCGCCATAATGGATGCGGCGTAATTACCCGCCGTCTTGGCCTCACCAACTCCACCACGTACCGCCCGAACATACTTGTCAGTAACAAAAATTTTAACCGGATTAAATCCTTCAGGATAATAGGCACCCACCGGACTGAGAATCACAAAGAAGATATACTCCCTGGATGGCCGCACACCGAGGGCAGGTTCCGTGGCAATCATGGTGGGGCGAATATACAGGGTCGCACCTTGCGCCGATGGCACCCAGTCCTGTTCAATTTCAACAAGGGCGCGGATTCCGGCGTACACCTCATCAACATCAATCTCAGGCATGCACATCCGGCTGGCCGAACGATTAAACCGAGACAGATTATCCTTGGGGCGGAAGAAATGAATCTTTCCATCCTTGCCGCGATACGCCTTCAACCCCTCAAAAATTGCCTGACCATAATGGAGAACCATGGCTGCCGGATCAAGAGAAAAATTGCCATACGGCTCAATCTTCCCCTGTTGCCACCCACCATCCTTGTAGATCATGGTGAACATATGGTCGCTAAAATATTGACCAAACCCAAGCCTGTTTTCGTCGGGTTTGGGATTAAGGTCTTCTTTGTTTTTTTTGTAGATTGAAAGAGTCATAATTACGTGTAGGCATGAGTTAATAACCAGAGGGCAACGACCGCGGAGTATAGCTGATAAATTTATCCATTGAAACACCTTATTTTAAGAGATGTATCAACCGCAAAGACGCAGCGTTCGCAGGGAAAAACAACTTCCAAAAAAACCTTTGCGTCTTTGCGGTGAAACAAAACCACGGGTATCACTACACCTACCTGAACAAAGGTTAAGACGTATATTTTTATGCAGCAAAGGAAAGAGCGTGTTATACTTGTGTTTCTTTTGTCTAAAAAATTTAATCAAGTCATAAAACCATGATAAAACGCAGGCCGAGTAACCTGATCCTTACCTATTTTCTTGTTCTTTTTCTGCTCTCGGCAGTATTGCTGGCAAGGCTCTTTATCCCCTTTGCCTCCATCCTTGTTTTATCCTACCTGCTCACATCAATATCAGAACCTGTTTTTCTTTTTCTAAAGAAGAAGATGCCCCCCTATTTCGCCTCAATTGTCACCTGTAGCCTTATTGTCCTCCTTATCTTTGTCCCCCTTGTTTTTTTTGTTGCCGCCTTGTCCTCCGAGGCGTACTACCTTTTACATATTACCAAAGGCACCGATATTGCCGCCGAGTTCACCTCCTATATCCAGAACAACACCTTCTACATCCGCCTAGAAACCTTACTCACCGGCTATGGCATTAATATGGAGGTGGCCGAGATCACCAGTAGCCTGTCAGAGTTTAGCACCGATGTTGCCCGTTTTATCTATACCCAAGCCTCAATCTGGGCCGCCAACATCATAGGCTTTGTGTTTAACTTTCTAATGATGGTCCTCATCATCTTCTATCTCCTGCTGGAAAAAGAAAAACTGGTGGCCTTCTTTCTCCACCTCTCACCACTCCCCAATAACCACGACCGTCTTCTTATTCGCAAATTTGAAAAAATATCCAGTGCCATCCTGGTTGGTAATGGCATCTGTGGTGTGTTACAGGGGGTCCTTGGCGGAATTGTTTTTGGACTGCTTGGCTATGAATCACCATTCTTATGGGGCGGGGTGATGGGTATTCTGGCCTTTCTTCCCATTGTTGGTATTGGTGCCGTTTTGGGACCTGCCGCCATTATCCTTATCATTAAGGGTTCCATCTTACAGGGCGTTGGCCTGGCAGTTTTCTACATCCTCCTGTCCATGTCGGTGGAGTATTTCCTTAAACCAAAGCTTGTGGGCGATCAGGTGCAGATGCACACCATTTTAGTGTTTCTATCTATACTCGGCGGACTCAATGTCTTTGGCATCCTCGGTATCATCTATGGCCCCCTTATTATCACCGGTTTTCTCACCCTGGCAGATATCTATATCGATAATTACGAGAAGTATGTAACCAGTGCCGAGGGGGAGTAAAGCTCTTCGTTAAACACTAAAGTACATTTTTTTAAACTCCTCCCCTGCAAAACCTCTTTTTTATACAGACGCCAACAGTAAATAAGCGTTTTATCCTTTAGATTCGGGGAAAACAGGCTATTTTACCGTTGGCGTCTGTTCTCTTACGCCTTGGCAAAGATTACAAACCTGCAAACCTCCCCAGTCTCCCCCTTGATAAAATACAAATTTTTAAACTTTTTCTTGCCGGACGTGGTAAAAAGAGGTACAAATTTTTACTCCAAACTATTTCTCTATCCTAAGCTCATTACGGCTTTGAGTAAATAATTTGAGCAGTAACCAACCATGTACTAGGTTGCTATTTAGGGTATTTGCAAGGTACCCATTTAATAAAATTGGATCATGCCAAACCATGATCCAGGTAATTAACTTTAGGAGATAAGGTTATGAAGAAGATTCTCAGTGCTGTTGCACTCTGTGCACTCTGTGCATCCCCACTCACCGCCATGGCTGAAGGAACCACCGTTTATGGTCAGTTGCGCTATTCTATGAACTCCGTTGACGATGACACCACAACAGGTGTCGATGGTTTTTCCGGTGAAGATAACATCTCACTCTTTGGAATTAAGGGTTCTTACGGTAATGACATCAAGGCCTTTTTTCACATACAAACACAAGCTAATGCTGACAATAGTGCTGGAACAGCCTTTAAACAACGTTTCTTCTTCGGCGGACTTGAAGGCGCTTTCGGTAAGGTTGCCTATGGTCGTATGACCAACGCCTATAAGTTTGACGGTTTCAAACTTGATCCATTCTACAACTACAGTCACGTAGGTTCTAACGGTTATTTCGCCAATGGTAGCGCAACATACGGCCTGTCTGGAGCAACTAACGGTTTCTCCGACAACGCCATACAGTACGTGACCCCAACCATCCTCGGCGGTTTAAAGTTTCAAGGTGGTATGTATGTTGATGATGACAACAACGACGATCATGGTTACTCAGCAGGTGCATCTTACGATTTTACAGACCTTGGTTTGAAAATTGGTGCTGTTTACGCATCCAACCATAGTAATACTACAACTCTTCCCGGTATTGCTGCCGATGGTGAAGCTGTCCGTGGTTATGCCAACTACAAGATTTCCGACACCCTTAAGGTTGCTCTCTCTGTCGAACAAGTAGACATTCCTATAGACACAGCACTAGTTGGTGTTCCTGGTGTAGCTGATGATGCTATCTACGGTTACCTCACAGGAACCATGGTTATGCCTGATATCAATATGGAATTTTCTGCTTCCCTTGGTCTGGTTGATGATGGCCCTGCCGAAGGTTGGGGTTCCACCGTTGGTGCTTGGTATAATGTTGCCAAAAACACCAAACTATTTGCCCTTGTAAGTTATTCAGATATCTCTGCTGATGATCTTTATGATGACGCTTCTGTAATTGGTATGGATAACGATAGATCACCTCTGGTTATCTCCATTGGTGCTCAGCACAAGTTCAGCTTAAGCTCCAAGTAATCTGAGTTGCTGACATGTCTTTTACCCGTAACAGGTAAAAGACAATAAAAAAAGGCTCCCTTTTCAGGGAGCCTTTTTTTATCTGGTTACACCGAACTTCAGCCATTTTCAATTTGAGAAAAAACAAGACACGTAACATATTAAAACCAACCACAAAGACGCAAAGAGCGCAAAGTGTCTGTGGTAAAACTAAAAATCTTTGCGTCTTTACGGTTGAAAAAAACAATTTTTCAATTGAAATTTTACGAGGCTATCAGTTCGATGGTAATTATATTTTTTTATGTTCGCTGCAATACCAAAACCAGCTATTTAAAAACAGTATGCAGTGCCTTTTGCACCCGGTCCACCGGTGTGCCCTGCTGAATAGGCAAGACCACCTCATTACCGGTATCAACCTTCTTAAACAGCATCTCTTTCAATTCCGGCTTCACATCGCTTAAGTCGGTAAGAATATCCCGCTGTACCTGACCGCGCAGTTTTATTTCCGGAGGGCCAAACAGAAGATATTTACGCCCGGTCTCAACAAGCTTCATGCCATTCAGGTTTAAGGTATAACGAATTTCAGGACAAATCTCCGGCGGAAAACCAAAGAGATCCTCCTCACCAAGTTCATAACATTTCTTGATGGTGTAGGCCAAAGACTCATCCGTCATCACAACATCATAACCATTAATGACATCAACTAGGAAGTTGCGATCCGGCTCCGGTTGCTGAACCGGGGTATAGTTGGTTGAAGATTTAGCCGGTGGTTGTTGTTGAGACTCCGGTTCAGCAACCACAGGGGAGGCAACAGCAGGCACCAAAGGAGCCGCCTGAGCGCCACATATTGAGGTGATCTGACTGGGGCTGAAGCCTTTTTCAAGATAATGATCAACATCATCACGACTACAGCCTGCCTGGACGTTTAACGGCAGTAGGCCTAGGGCAAATGGTACGGATAAAAGAACGTAATGTCCTGGGCGGCGGACATTTTTAAAACGTGGCATAACAATCTCCTTGGGAGCGACAAGATTTTTCTATAAATACTACTATTTGCTTTTTAACCACCGCCAGGGCCAGTTTTTTGACTCTATGACTCTATTGGCTAGAAACACAAGCTATTATCACAGACCATAATTACCATATTTATCCCCCCCAGAGATAAAAAATCTATGGTTTATCCTAAAAAATTATTACCATAATCTTATTCAAAAGCAAGAAGACCAATAAAGAGATACCACTCCCCTGTATTTTACATGCATGGGGAATTTTAACACTGTCACGCCGTGACAAACTTGAACAGGGAGAAGAAAAATGATGAAGAGTATGATAGTAACATTGGCATTTATTACAGGAACAGCAGGATTTGCCCTTGCCGAAGAAACAGTTGTTGCTAAAGAGGACAGCGGTTCCGGAATCAATGTCGCGCTTGGAGCCAGAATCAGTACCCTTGGTATTGGCCCGGAACTCTCAATCGGTTTTTCCGACAATTTCACCACCAGGATAGCTGGACACTGGGGTGAGTTTAGTGTTGACGGTGATACCAATGATGTTAAATGGGATACTGATCTAAACCTTGCCAGTGGTCTGGCCACCATGGAATGGAATGTCTTTGGTGGAGGGTTCCATGTGGATGTAGGTGTCATTGTCCACGACAACTACGTTGACGCCACCGCCAAACCAACAGCTGGCACCTTCACCTTTAATGGTACAACCTACACCGCAGCCCAGGCCGGAACTGTCTCCGGTGATGTTGATTTTGACAACTCTGTCGCCCCATACGTTGGTATAGGTTGGGGAAATCCCGTGGATAACGACACCAATTTAACCTTCTTTTTTAACCTCGGTGTTGTTTTTCAGGGTAGCCCCGACGTGACCTTAAAGGCCACCGGCTTACTGGCCAATGACCCAACATTTCAACAAAACTTAAAGTATGAAGAGCAAGAACTCCAGGATGAGTTGGATAAGTTTGAATATTATCCAGTTGTTACCCTGGGAATGACTTATAAATTCTAACCCTCTGAAACAAAAAAAGGAGTTACCGAAATAATCCGGTAACTCCTTAAATATCTAATAATGGTCGGGGCGAGAGGATTCGAACCTCCGACCTCCTGCTCCCAAGGCAGGCGCGCTAACCAGGCTGCGCTACGCCCCGACTCTGATTGGGAACAAGTCATGTATCATTATGACCTGATTTAGTCAACATTTTTCAGCCTTTCAGGCCGCATTTTCTTTTATAACCATGGCAAGGGTAAAAACCTCAACCCGCCTTGCCCCGGCCTTAACAAGGACTTTAGCACATTCATTCACCGTAGTTCCAGTGGTATACACATCGTCAACAATATAGATAACCTTATCTTTTACCGCACTACCTGCCACCAACCGAAAACAGTTCCTTAAATTTTGGCGTCGCTCCACGCCATCTAGTTTTATTCGAGGTGTACTATTTTTGATGCGCTCAAGAAGATGACATATCTTATGTCTTTCGGCCTTAAAAAAAACCTTAGCCAGAAGGGCGGACTGGTTAAACCCCCTCTCTTTTATTCTTGCTCCATGGAGTGGCACAGGGACAATATAATCTGCCCTATATGAAGATTTAGCCAAACTTTTTTCGGCCAGGATTGCAAAGGTCGCAAGAAGACTGAGATCTCCATTAAATTTAAACTGATGTATCAATTTGCCTATGTCATCAGAATATCGCACCACAGACCGCGCTCTAGAAAAATAAGGGGGTTTACTGCGACATTCTCCACATTTATGGGAATCTCCGCCAGTTTTTAAAAACATAAGCCCACAGACCGGACAGTGGGGTTCCTTTAAAAAAATGAATTTTTCAAAACAGAGATCACAAATATACCCATCTTCACAGGACTTGATAAGAACTCCGCAACTCCGGCAACGTTTAGGAAAAATAAGATCATAAATTGCTTGTAGCCATTTGCCATAATGACTCTTTCTTGCGCCATTTTTCTTTCTGGAGTATTTTACAAAAAAACTTTTAATAACGTCTGCCTCCAAATTCCCTAGCGAATATAAGCACCCATAAAAATATGCTTAAAACAATTATTTTCTTTATTCTAGCGTTACTATCAGCCACCACCACCTTTATCATTGTCAAAAACAAATTTAAAGACGGCTGTATCCCCTGACTTCTTATGTATAGCTCCCTCGGTGTGGGAGTAGGTGTGTTCGTTTTACTTAATAAATTTCTCTAACTTTTCCTAAAATGCTTATAAATTCCAAATCATACCGAACCATCTGGTCACATCCTGATGATTCCACTGTCACTCAGATTATAGATCAACGCATGCTTCCCCATGAGTTTATCATTGTTGACCTTGTTGCCGTTGACGATTTTTGCCTGGCCATACGGGATATGTATGTCAGGGGGGCGGGTCTTATCGGGGCCACCGCTGGATTTGGGATGTATGCCGCAACACTGCAATGCCGGGATGATAATTTTACCGCCGATATAAATAATTTCGCTAAGGCTTTATGCGATACCCGCCCCACAGCAAAAAATCTTGTTTGGGCTGTGGAGCGACAATTAACGGCCATGGCTCATTGTCAAACCGTACAACAAAAACGTGAAATAGCCTTCAAGACAGCCACAGCCATAGCCGATGAAGATGCACTGTTTTGTAAAAGAATTGGTGAACATGGCGCATCTATCATAAAGGAAATCAGCAAGAAGAAAAACGGTGAACCAGTTAATATATTAACCCACTGCAATGCTGGCTGGCTCGCCTTTGTTGATTACGGTTCTGCCACAGCACCCATCTATCAAGCGAGTAATGATGGTATCAAGGTCCATGTCTGGGTGGATGAAACAAGACCATGGCTCCAGGGTGCCCGCTTAACCGCTTTTGAATTAAAAGAGGAAAAAATCCCCCATACATTAATAGCCGATAATACAGGTGGACATCTTATGCAGCATGGCCTGGTTGACCTGGTTATTGTCGGTACGGATCGCACCACATTCACCGGTGATGTGGCCAATAAGATAGGCACATATCTTAAAGCCCTTGCCGCCCATGATAATAATATTCCCTTTTATGTGGCCCTGCCTTCCTCCACCTTTGATTGGCAGATTGAAGATGGGGTGCAGGATATTCCCATCGAAAAGCGGAGTGGTGACGAAATAAACAAGATCACCGGCCTTGCTGAAAACGGCGAGATGACAACCGTTCTTATTCCCCCCGAAAACACAGAGTCGGCAAACTACAGTTTTGATGTTACTCCGGCGCGCTTAATTACCGGTCTAATAACAGAAAGGGGTATTGTTAAACCAAACCGCGAGGCTATTTTGCAGTTATATCCAGAAAAAAAACAAGTAGATCTTCGTGGTTAAAAAAAGAGACCTAAAAGGTCGGAAGATTAAGCAATTACATTGCACTAAAAGTACAACGATTTATCTCTGCCAGGGGCTTTTTTTTACATGGATGAACAGGATAGAAATCCTGTCAGTAGCGCAGAGATTATCCTGTATATCCATGTAAAATCAGGTTTATAAGTAGATCTTTGTGACCTTGTTTAAAAAGAATAGCAATGAAACGGCGAGGGGGACGCGTTATTTCAGAGTTGACACGACACTAGTCAACATCAACTTATGGGGCAAAGACAAGATCATGAAATAAAGGCCTGAAATCCCGTATTTTAAGATTATCCACCCTGGGGTTTATTCTGTTTGTTAACAACACCACCGCAATATCCCTTTTAAAATCAAGCCAAAAAGATGTTCCGCTAAAACCCAAATGACCACAGCTCTCTTCTGAAATAAACTTACCAGCTGAAGATCCCGGTTGACTGGGGGTATCAAATCCACATCCCCAGCAAGTTTCTTTGGGTAATACTCTGCGCGTAACGGCCTCTTTTAGCAATTTCTGATCAAGATAAGGATGATATTTTTTACCCTTAACCATATCCTTTAAACAGGTAACAAGGTCTAACACAGAATCAATGGTGGCAAATAAACCGGCCTGACCACATACACCACCCAGGATAAAGGTGTTTTGATCATGTACCTCGCCACATAGTTCTTTTTTCGCCAGTTGCAATCCTCTGTGGCAGCAAAAGAACTATATCCGTTAAGCTTGGGATTATAACAAATATCCTTAATATCAAATGGATCAAAAATACGTTTTTCGACAAATTCCGCTAAATTTGTTTGAGCCCTAAATTCTATTATAAAAAAAAGTAGAATAAAACCAATATCGCTATATAGTGGCTTCGAGCCAGGGGAAGCAGATAGAGGTAGGTGCAGAATATCATTAAGAAGGATATTCTTTCTCTGCTCAAGGGGATATTTTTCTAAATTTTTATAAAAATCCTGGTGGCCAATAAACCCTGCCGAATGGCTTAATAACTGCGATAGGTTTATATTTTTTTTATCAGCAGGAATAGCACAACCAAGCAACGACTCTAGGGTCATATCATAATTTATTACACCTTCTTTAATTAAAACAAGACAAGCAAGGGTAGTTGCCAGGGGTTTACTGAGTGATGCCAGGTCAAATAAAGTTTTAGGTGTTATTTTTTTTTGTTTTTTATGGGATGTATAGCCCCCCACAAAGACATGTTTAAAATCACCCTGGGTAATACCAACGGCGTAACCCGGAAATACATCATCCTTTAATCCATTTTTCATACACCTTTTAAGCTGATCTATATCCATAATATTTTTAAAGCCCGAAAAGTCCTAAATAAAAATTTTCTTGAATTTCCTTAAGGAATTAAGAGTTACACCAGAACCTTTAACAATGGTAAGTAACGGGTTTTGGGCCACATTAAAGGTAAACCCTGTTTCCCTGCCAAGCAACTTATCAAGTCCCGCCAATAAACTTGTCCCACCCACAAGGGTTATGCCTTTATGTTCCGCATCTTTTAAATGGCTGGCAGGAATAATATCTATACATTTTTTTACAAAATTAACGATCGAAGAAACAGGTTCTTTTATGGCATCAGATAATTTATCGGTATCAATGGTCAGTTCCTTTGAGGCATTGGTGTAAACATCCTTGGCCAGAATTTTATGATTTACATCCAGCCAACCAAGTTTCATGGCTGAGCCTATGGTTTTTTTACATTTTTCCGCTTTATTTTCACCTATTTCGCCTTTATATTCATCATGAATAGCTCTTATAATTTCCTCCTCAATTTTAGTTCCGGCAATACGACTTATTTCCGAAAAAACCACCGTTGAATTTATTATAACTGCCATTTCACAAACGCCACCACCAAGATTTATAATAATATTGCCACTGTTTTCAGTAATGTCTATTCCCGTGCCAAGGGCTGCAGCTATAGCTGTCGGCAGGAAAAAAACTTTTCCACCGCCCACCTCACGCACAGCCTCACGGATAGCTTTTTTTTCAACGTCACTTATGGCTGAAGGGACTGTTAAAACAATCTTACCCTTAAATATTTTTTTACCTTTTTTTATCTTTTTTAGAAAAGCTTTAAGAAGCAATTTAAAATTTTTAAAATCTCTAATCATACCATCGCGCAGTGGATAAATAGTTTTTATCTGTTGCGGTGTGCGACCAATGTACTGCTTTGCTTTCTCCCCAACAGCAATGACCTTTTTTTCCCATAAATTATAAGCCAGAACACTTGGCTCATCTAAAATTACACCCTTACCCTCTATAAAAATACGTGTATTTGAGGTTCCTATATCAAGGCCTATATTTTTTATGGAGAACACATTATCCGCTAATAATCCCATTATTATTACACCATTTTAAGCCTGTTTAAGGGGCTATTATTTTACGCCCTAAAAAATAAGTTTATCTCACTAAAAAAAGGTTAATAACATACTGTATTATGTTGCTTTTTTCAGTCTAAAAAGCTATTGTTTTTCACATTAAAAATACTTGGTTTTTTACATTTTTTTTAAAAGATGTTTATTTCCTGTGAGTAAAATGTTGATAAGTGCAAAAACGCTTTTTTATACCAAATTTTAACCAAGTTATATTTGGTATATTTTTTTATAAAAACATATAGTTAACTATCTTTTAAACATATCAACAGCCCTAATAATAATAATTTTTTAAATATAATTATATTATATATTAGCAACCCTTGATAACTCAGTTTTTTTCTTAAAAAGAATATTACTGAGCTAAGGATTATATTATGCCCATTATAGTTAATATTGCCAGAGATGAATTTTTGTCAGGTTTGGCATCGCTCCAGAGTATTTCAGCCAAGAAAGGGACGATGGTCATCCTTTCTAATGTTTTAATTAAAACCATAAACGATGGTGTAGAGTTGACCTGCACGGATCTTGAAATTGGTCTCCGTTGCACCCTGCCCGCTGAAGTTTTCTCTGAAGGCAGTATAACCTTACCCTGTAAAAAATTATTTGAAATTGTTCGTGAAGCTGAATGTTCCCATATCCATCTTGAAGAAAAGGACAACAGTTGGGTAAAGGTTTCTGTGGAAACAGGTGACTATAATATTGCCGGAATGGAGCATGATGAATTCCCCAACTTCCCCGAATATAATGCCGATAATCTTATTACTGTTCCTTCTGAAAAAATAAAGGAACTCATTGGAAAAACATTTTTTTCAATGGCAAGTGATGGAGAAAGTCAATTTTCACTGGTGGGTATTCTTGTTGAAAAAATAAAGACTGATACCACATCAATGCTCAGATTTGTGTCCTCGGATGGTCATCGTTTGTCCCTTATGCAGGAAGATGTTGGTAATGAACTTGATAGGCTTGAGATAGAAAAAAATACCCTAATTCCTAAAAAAGGAGTTCAGGAAATAAATAAGTTTTGTGAGGCTACGGCTTATATTTCTTTTTCCTTCGAAAAAAAACAGGCTGTATTAAAGAAAGACTCTGCTATTCTCATCATCCGCCTCCTAAATGGTGAATTTCCTGATTATTTGTCGCTTATAAACATAATAAACAGGGAAAAATTTATAGAGGTAGAAAAAATATCTCTTATTAATGCTTTTAGAAGGATGAATTTGTTTGCGGAGGATAAATTTAATATCGTTCAGTTTTATCTCCATGCAGGTAAAATAACATTATCATCCCAATCCATGGATATTGGTAATGCCCGTGAAGATATTGAAGTGTCCTATGATGGTGATGAGATAAAGATGGGTTTTAATGGTAAATATTTTATTGAAACCTTGTCTGTTATGCAGAGTGATACGGTTAAGATATATGTATCTTCAAACGAAAGTCCATGTATGATTTTATCGGAAAAAGATCCTGAGTATATTTCCATTATTATGCCCATGCATTTATAAATATAAAGAATTAAAGTATAAAAAAAGTTTTTTAAAAACTGAGGTAATATTTTGTCAGAAGAACAAAAAAATAGTTATGGCGCAGATCAGATTAAGGTTCTATCTGGTCTTGAAGGGGTTCGTAAAAGACCTGCCATGTATATTGGCAATACCCATGAAGAAGGTCTCCATCACCTCATATATGAAGTGGTTGATAACTCCATAGATGAAGCTCTCGCAGGTCATTGCAGTCAGATAAAAGTAACTTTTCACAAGGATGAATCTGTATCTGTGTATGATAATGGTAGGGGAATTCCCGTTGGTATGAACGCCGCTGAAGGGGTTTCTGCTCTGGAACTTGTTATGTGTACCCTCCATGCCGGTGGTAAGTTTGATCACTCTACCTACAAGGTTTCCGGTGGTCTACACGGTGTTGGTGTTTCTGTGGTGAATGCCCTTTCCACCTGGACCAAGGCCAAGATTTATCGTGACGGTAAAATTTTTGAGCAATCTTATCTCTATGGCATAAGAGAGAATGATGTTACCGAAACAGGTACCTCAAACCAGACAGGTACTACCATTACCTTTATGCCAGATCCTGGAATATTTAAAGAAACAACCATTTTTAGATATGACATTATCCAAACCCGTTTAAGGGAGCTTGCCTTTCTTAATAAGGGAGTAAAAATAATACTGAAAGATGAGCGTTCCGGGGCTGAAGATGAATACCATTTCAAGGGTGGGATTGTCTCCTATGTGGAGTGGCTCAACAGAAAGAGAACGACTGTTAATCCTGATCCTATCTATCTGGCTGGTGAAAAGGATAATGTTGAGGTGGAACTTGCCTTTCAATATTTTGATGGTTATTCAGAACGTCTATTTTCCTTTGTAAATAATATTAATACCCGTGAAGGTGGAACCCATGTGGCCGGTTTTCGTGGAGCCTTAACAAAATGTCTTAATAAATACGCCAATGACGACTCAACCCCTAAAAATCTGCGGGTAAAGATGAGTGGTGATGATACCCGTGAGGGAATTACCTGTATTATTTCGGTGCGGGTACCTAATCCGCAATTTGAAGGACAGACAAAAACAAAACTTGGCAATGGTGAGGTTAAATCCATTGTTGAATCTATCTGTAACGAAAAATTATCTATTTTTCTGGAACAGAATCCCGGTGAAGCCCGGAAAATTCTATCCAAGGCAGTTGATGCCCAACGGGCCAGAGAGGCTGCCAAAAGAGCCAGGGAACTGACCCGTAAAAAGGGGAGTTCCATCGATCTTCTTATGGCTGGAAAGCTTGCTGAATGCCAATCAAAGGATCCCAAAGAGCGGGAGATATTCCTGGTGGAGGGAGATTCTGCTGGTGGTTCCGCCAAACAGGGACGTGATCGTAGCGTTCAGGCCATTTTGCCCCTGCGTGGTAAGATAATGAATGTTGAAAAGGCCAGATTTGACAAAATTTTATCCTCTGAAGAGATAAAACAGATTATTTCTGCCCTCGGCACCGGAATTGGTAAGGATGATTTTGATGAAGAAAAACTTCGTTATCACAAAATAATAATTATGACTGATGCCGACGTTGACGGGGCCCATATTAGGACATTACTCCTCACCTTCTTCTACAGGCAAATGCCATCTCTTGTGGAGCAGGGATTTGTTTATATTGCCCAACCACCGCTCTATCGTTTGGGGCGTGGTAAAAATGAAATTTACTTCACCGATGATTCAGAGTTAAATAATCATCTTTTTTTAAAGGCCAGCAAGCAGTACACGGTTATTGAGAGAGAGACGAAGAAAGAGGTAAGTGGCTCTGATCTTATAGATCTGCTTAAAAATTTATCATTCTATAAACGTCTTATTGATTATCTGGCAAGGCTTAATGTCTGGGAAGAACTGGTTGAAATTTTTCTGTCTGAAAATATAACCTCAGCCGACCAGTTTTGTGAAGAATCCTTTGTTTTGGCTTTAAAGGATAAACTCCATGAACTCAATATGAATACAGGGCCTATCCGTCCCTGTCGCTGGAAACCAAACTGTTATGAATTTGATGCCTCAGTAAAGGATAAAGGCCATATTTTTGTGGTTATTGGTCCGCAGATACCCCTTATTACCGAGTATAGATCTGCCATAAAGATATATAAACTTGTAAAAGATGTTTTGGATAAGAGTTTTATTATCAGTGTAAATGAGAAAGAGCGCGAAATAGAATCTGAAAATTGGCATGATTTGCTGGTTGATATTCGCAATGAATCATTTAAAGGCTCGCATCTTCAGCGTTATAAGGGACTTGGTGAAATGAATCCCGAGCAGTTATGGGATACCACCATGGATCCGGATGAACGGGTTTTACTCCAGGTGAAGATAGATGATGCTGAGTTAGCCGACGATATATTTACTACCCTGATGGGTGATAAGGTCGAGCCAAGGCGTGATTTTATTTATAATCATGCTCTGGAAGTATCTGATCTGGATATCTGATTTTAAGTAGCAAACCTTAATAGTCTAATCCGCTAAAGATAAAATTAAGGATTGGATAAGTACCTTTGAGCTAATTTTTCTATGTTAGTTTTAAAAGTATTTTTCCAGATTCTTATTTTTTTTCGAATAAGTTGAAGAGTAAGGTACTAAAAAACTATGACAAACGACGAACAAGTAGAATTGCCATCCATCAGTATTGAGAAGGAATTAAAGAAGTCTTATCTGGACTATGCCATGTCTGTTATTATTGGCCGTGCTCTTCCAGATGTCCGTGATGGCTTAAAACCGGTGCATCGCAGGGCTTTATTTGCCATGCGTGAGCTTGGTAATTATTACAACCGCCCCTATCTTAAATCGGCCCGTATTGTCGGTGATATTATTGGTAAATATCATCCCCATGGTGATCAGGCGGCCTATGATACCATTGTCCGTATGGCTCAGGATTTTTCCATGCGTTATCGTCTGGTGGATGGTCAGGGTAACTTCGGTTCTGTGGATGGTGACTCCCCTGCTGCCATGCGTTATACCGAAGCGCGGATGACCAAGCTTGACCAGGAAATTATTGGTGATCTTGATAAGGATACGGTTGAATTTATTCCAACCTACGATAATTCCATGGAAGAACCCACCGTTCTTCCCACCAAGGTTCCAGCCCTGTTAATGAATGGTTCCTCCGGTATTGCTGTTGGTATGGCCACCAATATTCCACCCCATAACCTAACCGAGGTGATGAATGGCCTTATTGCCATGGTTGATGATCCTAATATCACTGTAAATCAGTTGATGGAACACGTTACAGGCCCTGATTTTCCCACCGGCGCATTTATCTGTGGTCGGGCAGGGATCCGCGAGGCCTATGAAACCGGACGCGGTTCTGTACTTATGCGTTCCAAGACCCATGTGGAAAAATCGAAGAAAAAAAATCGTGAATCGGTGATTATCACCGAGATTCCTTATATGCAAAACAAGGTAAAACTTATCGAAAAGATCATTCTTCTGGTCAAAGATAAGCGGGTTACCTCCATTGCCGAGATTCGTGATGAGTCTGATCGCCACGGCATGCGTATCGTCCTTGATTTAAAGAGGGATGAGATAGCCGACGTGGTGATAAATCAACTGTATAAAATGACCCCTCTCCAGCGTAGTTTTGGGGTGAATATGCTGGCTATTGTTAATAATAAGCCCGAGGTGCTCAACCTAAAGCAGATAATGGAGCATTTTGTCCTCCATCGCAAGACTGTGGTATACCGGCGTACAGCCTACGAACTGCGGAAAGCGGAGGCGAAGGCCCATATTCTTATAGGCTTAAAAGTTGCCCTTGATAACCTTGATGAGGTTGTGGAACTTATTAAAAAATCTGCAAACCCCAAAGAGGCCAAGGATGGTTTGATGGTGCGCTTTGAACTGAGTGATATTCAGGCCCAGTCCATCCTCGATATGCGTCTGCATAAACTCACCGGTCTTGAACAGGAAAAGATTGTAAATGAGTTAAATGATCTTCTGACAAGAATTGCCCGGTATAAAGAGATTCTTTGTGATGATCTGGAAATTATGAAGATTATCAGAAATGAATTTATAGAGATTAGGGATCAATACGGGGATGAGCGTCTCACTGAAATTATTGAAGCGCCGGATGAAATATTGCCAGAGGATATGATTCAGCAGCAGGACATGGTGGTTACAGTTACCCATGAGGGGTATATAAAACGTAATCCTGTTGATCTTTATCGTTCTCAGCGCCGTGGTGGGAAAGGAGTGAAAGGAATCAATTCTAATGAAAGTGATTTTGTAAGCTCACTATATATGGCCTCAACCCACGATGCATTCCTGTTTTTCACAAACCATGGCAAGGTTTTCTGGCGTAAGGTGTATGAAATTCCCCAGGCCAGTCGTATTGGCAGGGGTCGGGCTATAGTCAACTTCCTGCAACTTGCAGAGGGAGAAAAGGTCGCTGCCATCATGCCTGTGTCCTCCTTTGAAGTTGAAGGGGAGTCACTCTTTGTTCTGATGGTCACAAAGAAAGGTGTAGTGAAGAAAACCAACCTGGCCGAATTTGCCAAACCGATGCGTAAGGGAAAAATTGCCCTGAAAATTCGCGAGGAAGATGAGATTATAACCGCTGCCATTACCAATGGCAAAAACGATATATTCCTCTTCACCAAAAACGGTATGTCAGTTCGCTTTAACGAAAATGATGTCCGGGCCATGGGTCGCACCGCCACCGGTGTGCGCGGTATCCGCCTCAAAGAAGGTGATGAGGTCGTCTCTGCCGAGGTTATAACCGATGAAGAAGAGTCAATCCTGGTGGTTACCGAAAATGGCTATGGTAAACGTAGCCCCGTCAATGAATACCGTAAGACGAAACGTGGTGGCTCAGGTGTCTTTGCCATTAAGGCCAGTGAACGTAATGGCAAGGTGATCTCAGCCTGCCAAATCACCGATGAGGACGAAATAATGCTCATCACAGATGGTGGTAAAATTATCCGGATGGATATGCGCCAGATGCGGGTTATTGGTAGAAATACCAAGGGTGTTCGGATGTTCAATACAGCTGCTGATGAGAAGGTGGTAGGTATGGATAAGGTTCCACCAGAGTCTGAAGCAGATGAAGATGGTTTAGAAGAAGGTGAGACTGAAGAATAAGAGTATTACCCACTAACCCCTGCATTCTGTCTGTCATTCTAAAATAGGTTGACCGGTTTTTATATTTGTCTTTAGCCTGTGAGCGCAAGTTCACAGGCTATTTTTTATGTAAGAGGCAGGGATTAGTTTATTTTCCCGTTATAAACGCCCATTCTTGTTGCCTCAGGGAGGTGATCCCTGAGGTTAAAATCTGGTCTTGGCTGGGAGTTTACGAATGTTGCGATGTCAGCAGCCTCCATATTGTTGATATCTTCACCCTGAGACATATTATACTGTATCCAGGTGGCCAGATTCAGGTTCTTTGCTAAACCTGCTCCCTTGTTATAGGAGTTATTTCCCCAAATGGGTGGATTTCCATCACCTCCCTGGCCGTTACTTTTATGGCAACCTGCACACCTGTTTTCATACAAAACGACTCCTCTTTTAAGGTCTGCTTTTTGTATAAATGGTTTAAGTGACATCTTGGGAAAGGGACGATTAAACAAGGAAACCGGCTTGTCTGTCAACATTGACACCGGAATGCCTTCAGATAGCCAGGTGATATAGGTTGTCATGGCTATTGCGGGCTTACTATCAACGGGAGGCCTAATTCCGTTCATACTCCTCATAAAGCAATTTAAAATCCTGTCTTGGAGGGTAAGAATTGTATTTTCCCGTGGACCCATAGCAGGAAAATTGGCTGCCGTACCGATAAAAGTAGATCCTTTATTAGGTTTTTTTCCGCCATCAAGGTGGCAGGATGTGCATTTTAGATCATTACCGACATAGGCTTTGGTTAATGGATGTGTATTGGTCTCCATAATGAGTTTTTCACCCAATTTTACCATTCGTCCAAGTTCTCCCTTCGGGTATTTTATCGGTGCTGGAGGAATTGCGTAAGCTGTCTCTGTAAATATATTTACAGGAGACATTATTGCTATGATAAAAAGCACGATTGATATACGGGTAAACAGGTGCATTTTCATGATTAACCTTTTTTTTAAGAGATAGTGTAAAGATAAGACTAGGAGCTTGTCCGAGAATAGGAAGCCGGCTACAAAGCCGGAGAAATTGGCCAATTTTCCTTAAAGAGTCATGACACTGCTGCGCTTATCTCCACCTTTTCGCTTCGCCTTATATTCTCGGACAAGCTCACAGGAATTATCTCTCACAGAATTTAAACAAAGGAAATATTATTGCAAAGGATCTGTATCTTCACTCTTGCCACGATTTAAAATATGGTCGGGAACGCCAGCCGCTTTTTCAAAGATAGTCCGCTGGGTCTGAGCTCCGCTGAAATCGGCTCCGGTGAGATCGGCCTTGTAGAATATTGCTTTGACCATGTAACAGCGAGTGAGATTGGCACCCCTGAGGTCGGCCTTTGTAAGATCAGCCCAGTGGATATTGGCGTCAGAGAGATTGGCACCCTGGAGATCGGCTTTAATGAGAATAGCATCGGTGAGCCGAGTAGAGACAAGGTTAGCTCCCCTTAAATTAGCCCCTTTTAGATTAACTTCCTGGAGATTAGCCCCTTCAAGATTGGCTCCTGCCAGGTTGGCACCACTTAGTTTTAAGCCCTTAAGATCAAGGTTTTGGAGATCACATCCGGGGCAGTCACCTGTATCTATAAGTTGTTGTTGTGATGCTGAGAGTTGAACTTCCGGCGTCATGGGTTCAACCACATAACTTTCCTTAAAGGGAATTTCGGCGTTTTTCTCATCATCATCATCACCTAAAAGGCCAAAGGTAAGGGTGGAGAGGAGGGAGACTTCCTCTTCGCCAGCTGCTACCTTTGGAGGGTCTATTTTGGCAGGGGTCGAGTAACTGGACTGTTGAGGTGGAGAACCCATAACGCCGGAGTTAATATCGGGGAGAGAACCGAGCACCTCTTCACTGGAGATAAGTCTGTTTTCCAGCATACCACTTCGGTATAACAAAAATTGATCCCCTGATTTGTAGACCAGATAACAACTCTGGACGTTATCGTCCCAAAATCTAAACTGGAGGCAGAGTCTATTATTGTCAGTGGTAGACCAGCGACCATGGGTTGCTTCACCGAGATTATTTTTACCGGTGAGTTTGCCCCCCCGGTTAAATTGAATCATGGCCTCAACTGATTTATCCCAGGAAACCATCTGTAACTCATTGCTTGAGAGCAACTCTTTGATGTTTTGTTTACTGAGTTGCTGCGCCCCTTCAGCCGTTGCTTCTTCAATGGAGGGACGATTTACGGTGCATCCGCAAAGGAAGAGGAGACAGATCAAAAAGGGGGAAAGGAAGATTTTCATATTAGTTCCGGGCGTTTGTTTATTTGATGAAGAGCTATATATAAACAAACAACATAGCTAACGCAAAAGACTTTTTAAATAGGTATGATTTGTCTTGCCCAGAGAAAGAGTAGGTGAATCTATTTTAGGCTTAAAAATGGGCTAAAATGGAACAAGAAACGGCCGGAACTACTCACTGGCAATCTTCATTTACGGGAGAAACCTATAACTCCATCAAACCAATCGAAACGACACCAATATTGGCAATTTTGAAATGGTACTCATACATTTTTTTGTCGATATGGTACATTTCGTTACAACTGGTAGGGATGGACAGGCTGAAACTCTGGTGGGGGAAGATCTCACTCAGCCAGCTTCCGGCAATGGTGTTGAGGAGTTCTGTCATCATATCATCCACCACTTCATTGCTTAACTCTTCAAGGCCATACAGGTTTTCAGCTATCTTCCAGCTTAATTTACTGGGACAGGTAAAATACAGCTTGGCTGTAACAGGATTCTCCACAAGCAAGGTGGCGCAGAGCATATTTACATCCTCGTCACGGCTCTTGCTGACAAAGGCCTCCATAAAGCCCATCTTCTCAAAGGTTGCACTGACAACCTTGGCAAGAGTTTGCTCATGCGGGTTTGTTTCTCCGTCTCTTATACTAAAAAGGTCAATCTCCCCAGTCATCATCTTCCTCCTCATCTTCTTCAAGAAAATCTTTTAACACTTCAAACATCTCAGAAGTGGAAAATGGTTTAGGCAGTACATCCATGGCTCCCATTTCCATAAGAAGGTCGCGGCGGGCCATGTTTCCGGCACTGGAGACAACCAGCACCGGAATATCCTGCCATTCCTCGGTCATTTTTATTTGGGTGAGCAGGGTTTCACCATCCATCTCAGGCATCATAAGATCAGTTAGGATTAGGTCAACCGTGTTGTCCTTTAGCTTTTCCAGGGCATCAAGGCCATGTTTGGCCTGAATAAATTCTGCATCGTGGAAACCAATACCCATTAAACACTTTTTGGCAAAGATGCGGGCCGTGGTGGTATCATCAACTATTAAGATCTTCATTGGTCATCCTGCATTGATTCTTGCATTTTTGTAAATTCATCACCTATAACCACCATGATTATAGCAAGATCATCTTCACTTAGATCTATATAATCTGTGTAGTTTGGGTCGAGTTGGTAACGTAGGGTATCTGCCCCTGTGCCACTTCCAGCCAGCATGGAGAGCATATCGCCAAGGTGAACGGCATAGACGAGGCCACGATGTTCTTTGGGTGCAGCAGACGGGTTGTGGTGGTAACGGATAGCAGAGGGGATAGGTTCCGGCAAATTCCAGTGTTCGGCCAGTTTAAAACCGGTCTCGCAATGGTCTATACCCAGAATTGTACTTTCAGCATTTTCATAGCTTGTAACCTTTTTTTCATCCAGGGCCTGGATCACCTTGGCAGAGGTGTTTTCCAGAAAGTCAGAAAGAATAGACTTACCAATGTCATGGAGAAGTCCACAGGTAAAGGCGACATCACCATTAACGGGTTTGATGGCATGGGGAACTATTTTTTTAGCAGCGAGAGCCGTAAGAAGATTATGGGCCCAAAGGTCTCCCTTCTGACCCTCATAACCGGTGAGTTCCTTTTGATACAACATGCCGGCAGCCTCATTCATGGCAATACTGATAAGGGAGGTTTCACCGGTAAAACCAACGGCACGGTCTATGGCGGTTATTTCACTTCTAAGACCATAGGCCGCTGAGTTAACGATTTTTAGCACCTTGGCGGTGAGGTTGGCATCATTTTTTATGATGCTAACGACTTCATCAAGGTCATGATCCTCCCTGGAGGTGACCTCAAGCAGACTTGAGGCGGAGGGGGACAGAAGTTTAATCTGGTTTATAAGTTTTGATACTTCGGCAGATGTGTTTGTCATTTTAGAGTCTCCAATCCGTTTTTCCCGGTGAAGAAATCATCGTTCTACCGTTTTTGGCTGTGAGGGTGACCGTGCGACTGATATGTCCGGCAACATCTTCGGCCCTAGGACTTACCCCGTAACCCCAGAGAATTTTTTTGACGGCAAGGATATTGCGTTTACCAATATTAAACACATTGTTGGTGTCCATAACATTGGCGCCACCTGTTATTTTGGCAATCATTTCCTTAGGGTTGCCGGTGGCGCCCTGCATCATCATCTGTTGAATAAGGGCAGGGATACCGGTATCGGCAAAATAGCCAGGTTTGGCCTTTGCCTTGGCGGAATTAATGGAAGAATCGGGTAGTGCCACATGCACCATACCCACAACCCTTGTTTTGGGATGGAGTAATATGACAGCAACGCAAGAACCTAAGGCATAGGTTTTGACAATTTCTGTTGGTGTTTTTGTGGCTCCTAGGTCGCCAACTCCCAAAACTAAAATAGTATCTCTCCTGGGGTTAAAAAAAGATATTCATTGATATGTTAAGCCCAAAGGTATTTTCAGGTAAATCACAACTATTTGTCAAATGATAAAAAAATAAAGATGGAGTTTTTGTCACATAATTCCCAGAAAGACACAAAAGTAAAAAACAAGTGGACCTTCCCTTAATAATTTCAATCTGGGTTATGGACAATAAGCATTGGTTTTTTGATATCGTGACTCACCGCATCGGCCAGTGAGCCGAAGATGAGTTTCTGAAAACTGGAGTGACGGGGGGCCCCCATAACCACAAGGTCGTGGTGTTCAGCCTCCTCATGGATGGCATCAAGTCTAGATTCAGCGTTAAGGACCTTGCATTTTAAACCGTGGCAGGTGATATCCTGGTGGCTAATCCACTCTTCAAGTTCCTTTTTCTTCTTATGATTATCCTTTGGGCTTCATCGTAGGGTAGCAGGCGTAGAAGGGTGATGGAGTGTTCACCAACCTTTGAGAGAGCCTTGACAACACCACTCACCTCATCAAGTTGATCCATGGAAACCAGGGGGACGAGGATTCTTTCGGTATGGAGAATACCATAAAATTTTACCACCACCACCGGGCAGGCAACGTTTTCTCCCACCTGTTCCACAACCTTCTGAAACCCCTGGATAGTTCCCTCGATGGGGTATCCCAGAACCAGGCATTTTGTTTTATTATTATAGACCTGGTTGGAAATTCCCAAGGCAACATCGTTATACTGAACAAGGTTTTTGCGGAGGGAGTAGCCCATGGAGGCGACCTCTGCCGTTTCGAGAGCAAATAATTTGTTCACATCCTTAATTACGAGTTTAGGGCGAATAACCCTAACAGACATCGGTTCAGCCTGTAGGTGGTGGGCGAAAATAGTTGCAAGCCTGGCGAGTCCCCGCACCGTTTTTTCGTGGGATGCCCCAAACAGAACAACTCCGTCTGGCTGAGGGGGCGGGGTCAGCTTCTGCCAGACCCACGGTGTGATGGAAATTCCGGCTGGAGAGGAGAGTTTTATCTTGCACTCTTTACTGGATAAGCCTTCACAGCCAAGGGCTGCGGTATCGTTTGTAAGGATACTGGCTTCACCTGCCTGGATAACGGCGTAACGGGTTAAGAGTGGCCCAATCAGTTCCGACAGGACAACACCTGTGAGGACAATTGGCGTAACAATTTCGGCAAAGGCTGCAAGTTTGGGATTTGCTGAAATAAGAAAAATAAGACCAATGGCAACCCCAGCCTGGGGTGTGAGGGCAAAGCCAATATAGCGTTGCACCAAAACCGATGATTTGGCAAGGTGCGCCCCGACCCAAGCACCTGTAATCTTACCAACTATACGGAAGAAAAAATAGGCAAGGCCAACCCAGCCGGCATGGCGCAAACTTGATAGGTGAAGGTGGGCTCCGGCCAGGGTGAAGAAGAGAATGTAGATGGGCGGCTCAAAATCATGCAGGGCCCTGAAGAGGCGCATATCCCGTTTGTCACGATTAACGATGGCGCAACCAGCGGCCATACCGGCAAGAAGAGGCGATAATCCCAGTAATCTTGCCGATTCTCCGCAGAGAAGAAGCAGGGCAAGACCGGCAGAGAGCATCTCACCCTTATGTCGGAGTTTATGCAAAACAAAGTCAATGGTAAGTCCAGTGATAATGCCAAGGAGGAGGGAGAAACCAATATCCCTTAAACTTATAGCCAGGGTATGGATAAAGGAGGAGTCGGTGTGGGAAATAATATTACCAACGGTTGCCATGGCTAGTCCGAAAAACATAATGGCGATACCATTATCAATGGCAATAACTGTAATAAGGGTTGAGGTGAGTGGCCCGCGGGCGCCAAGTTCCCGCATGACAAGCAGGGTGGCGGCCGGGGCTGTGGCAATCGAAATGGCGGCAAGTAGGAGGGCCATGGAAAAATACTCTTTTTTCTGCCACCCTTCCTGGCCTGTTCCTGTCCAGATGGCGAGATAATAACAGCTTAACCCCACAAGGATAAAAGCCCCTGTGGTTTCAGCAAGACCGATAAAACTTACGGACTTAAGAACCTTTTTGACCTCTTTAAATTCAATATGCTCACCGATACCAAAGGCGATAAGCATCAGGGCTATCTCGGTAAAATGGGCCAGTTTTTCATCGATGATGGAGCTTGTGACAAGTTTAAGGCCGGAGGGGCCAAGGAGAATACCCGCAAGGATATAACCTGTGACCGAAGGCAGTTTAAAAAATTTGCCAAGATGGGCCAGAAAGAGTCCTGTTCCCAGGAGGATGGCAAAGGCGAGGGTGACTTGTTCCATTCAGTTTATCTCGACAAGTTCGGTGTCCTTGATTCCCTTGCTGAACATAAATAAAGACAGAATAACGGCGTAACATATAACAGCGGCAAGGGCGAAAAATCGATTGTTTAGGCCAAGGGGGCAGAGCAGTGCCACCGTAAACCAGTGGAAGAGTACCAGTTTACCAGAGTGTAGTTTAATGGGGAAATCCTCCCGGCGCAGAAGAACCGCAAGGCCGCTTAGGTTCCAGCCATAGAGGGCGAGAAAGGCGTGGCATCGGATAAGGAAAATATACTTACCCTGGCTGTAATCCGGAGAGAATGTCAGGGCAATGTACATGATCCCGGTGATGGCGGTTGCCACCAGAGACATGATTCCGGAGGTGAGAAAATGTTTCTGCTGAATATTACCGCCCAGGGTGCAGTACAATCCCAAAACCAGTGAAACACCGCAAAAAAGCACAGAGGTCACCATGATCTGATACAGGTTTATTTCAAGGAGAATAAAGAGGAAAAAGATAATAACCCCAAGGTTAATCACCCAAAAACAACTGTTTTTAAGAATCATGATAAGCCGGTCAACATTGGGTCCTAATTTATCCTTGTTAAAGGTCATGTTCTCATGCATAAGGGAAAAAATAACCGACATTGATATCAGGGAAAGGGGGAAGGAGAAGCCGAGGAAGAAGGTGTCTAGTTTAAGTTTCTCCATGTAAATTAGGTGGAGAAACTTATTATTTATGATAACCAGGCTAGACATGGCAAGACCCGAGGACAGGCATATAAGGGCGGCGTGGTGAAACTTTTGGGCCACTGGAACCGAGGCTGAAAAAAAGGAGTGGGGTAACCATGAAAACCGTTTTGTTCGGACGATTTCCACCAGAGCTGCGAGGATAAAGCCGCTGATCACCGCAGGGATATACAATTCAAAAAAGGCAAGGAGGGCGTAGCAGGCGGCAAGGAGCATAAAGGCAACCACCCGCCAGGTTATCTTTTTATGTTCACTAAAATAGAGAAGAATACCACCACCGGCGCAGAGGTTGAAAAGGAAGATATGCAAGCGCTCAAAGTTGCGGTTTAGTTCCGGTGGCAAAAATAGGTTAAGATAAGCAAACATAAGGGCGCAGGTCATAATGATGATGAGAAGGATCTTAAATTTTGGATTCATTCTGTTCTCCGGGAATTGTGCCTATCAAATAGTTAAGGGCGACATCCAGGGTTGGCTGGGTAAAGGTAAAACCTGTTTCCATAAGCTTTTGTGGTAAGGCCCTGGTGGATGCCAAGGGGATTTCCCGGCCCATTTGGCCAAAGGCCAGCTTTATAATTGTTGCTGGCACGGGGAGTAGCGCCGGGCGTTTTAGTTTTTGGCCAAGGGTTTGGGCAAACCTCCGGTTACTAACCGAGTTTGGTGATGTGAGGTTGACAGGGCCATTAATGTCGCCGTTAAATAGGCAGTGGTGAAAGGAGTAGATAAGATCATTTATGGATATCCAGCTCATTATTTGCTTACCACTACCAAGCGGCCCGCCGAGGCCACATCTTGCCGGGGTGAGGAGTTTAGCCAGTGCCCCGCCCTTTGGGGTGAGTACCACGCCGATTCGCAGGGTAACAACCCGCATAAAATCACGCGCTTTAAGGGCCTCCTGTTCCCAGTTATCGCACACGGATGAGATAAAATTAGACCCCTTTTTACTCGTCTCACTCATTGTCTTATCACCCCTGTCACCATAATAACCGATGGCTGAGCTTGACAGAAAAACCTGTGGCGGCACCGGCATCTGCTTCATGGTGGTAACGAGGAGTCTGGTGGTGTTGATTCTACTGTTTAGTATGCGTTCTTTCTTGGCCAAGCTCCAGCGCCCCTCGCCGATATTTTCGCCGGACAGGTTAATAACGGCATCAATGGGGCCGATAGAGGCAATATCAAGTTCTCCCCTGTCCGGGTTCCACTGCACCTCGTCAGCCCCAGATGGCTTGCGCCGGACAAGGCGGATGACCCGGTGACCACCGGTTGTTAGAAATGGCACGAGACTCTGTCCCACCAGCCCGCTAGCGCCACTTATAAGGATTGTCAGCGGAGTGGCTGGCGCCAAGGCGTGGGCTGCCAGATCATGGCCAAGAATATGGTGGCGATAACGAAAGGATTGTTCAAGCTGTTTGGCAATTGAGCCATGCAGGAGACACCCTATTCTGCCTCCGGGAAGCTCATACCTGATGTCATCGACAAGGATTGACTTTGGCCCGTTTTCCTCCTTATAAAACCTGTGGGTATGCACAAATGATTTAAACGGCCCTTTATGCTGTATATCGGTAAAAAACACGTTTTTTTCATATTCGATGTGGTGGGAAACCCATTTTAACGGAAAACCCAAGGGGCGAATGACAAGTTCCACCACCCCGCCCGGCTGAATGGAGCCACTGCGCCTAACCACAGTCACCTTTTCCCATGGGGGGATACAGCGTTCCAGGGCGCCGGGACGCTCATGCCAGGTGAAACAGGTCTGAACATTTACTGGGAATGTTGATTTTTTAGTGAACCTATGCATGGTTTCGGTTTTGCCTCTTGTAGTACACCCCGTATCTCTTGTCCTGTTTCAAGATATGGTTGAGCAACCACTCTTTAAGGAAAATAAGGAGTTTTTTCTCAATTCCCTTTTCTCTCTTTTCCACCCGCTGGGCAAATTGCTTAACCTGGGATATGACCTTCTTGTGCATGGCTAGGTGTTGCTTTAGACCCGAATATTTGAGGGATACCATCAGGGATTCTTCCTCCTTAAAATGGCGCACGGTGTACTGGACAACGCCCTGCATTACCTTATCCACATCCCTTTTATCCCGCATGCTGATGTAGAGCTTGTTTATGAGTTTTATTAGCTCTTTATGCTGATTATCCATTTCGGGAACCCCCACTGAATACTTGGAGTCCCATGTGATGAATCTTTTATCCCTGATTTGCTGTGGCTTGACTGTTTGTTTTGGTGCTGCCGGGCGCATTTTGCGCTTTCTTTGTGGAGCTGCCAAACGAACCTGCTTTTTCACGGGTGGGAGCTGTTTTTTGTTGCTGTGGTCGGTGGTAATATCAAGGAGCATGGATACGGTTTCCTCGATGGCTTTAGACTTGTCGGCAAGGTTGTTTGCCTGGCTGGCACTGGTCTGGGTGGCCTGATCGAGAAGTGACAGGCCGGTATTGATCTGTTCAATGCCTTGATACTGCTCCGCCGAAGCGGTGGCAACCTCATTGTTCAGGGTTGCCACATCACTGATGGAATCGGTAATTTTATCGAGTATTTCAGCAACGGTTTCACCCATATTGACGCCATTTTCGGCAAATTCCTGTGACTCGACAATAAGGGCGGAGGTATTTTGGGCTGCCTTGGAACAGCGTATGGCAAGGTTGCGAACCTCCTCTGCCACCACGGCAAAACCGGCCCCTGCCTCACCAGCCCTGGCGGCCTCAACCGCAGCATTGAGGGCCAGAAGGTTGGTTTGGAAGGCAATCTCTTCGATGGTTTGGATTATTTTGGCTGTTTCATCGGTGGAATGTTTGATATCACCAATGGCCTGGCTCATCTGGTTCATGGCCACACTGCCCTGCTTGGCGGCCTTACTGGCTTCTGTGGCCTTAATATTGGCCTTTTCGGCACTCTCCTTATTTGTGCCGGTCATGGCGGTCAACTCCTCAAGTGAACTGCTCATCTCCTCAAGGCTTGCTGCTTGACTTGAGGATGAGTCCGCCATGGCCATGCTGGTGTTCTTAATGTCCGTTGAGCCTAATGAGAGATCAGCCGTTATTGTTTTGAACTTTCTGCCGATATTTTGTAGCTCAAAGGTGGAGAAATGGCTTAAGCCACCAAAAACATCCTTGATGGGCTGGATGATCATTCTGGTGAGGATAAAACCAAGAAATCCGCACAGGGTGAGACCAACCCCGAGGAGAATATACTCCACTTGGGCTAAGATGGAGGTTTGGGCCTCACTCTCCTCCATGTCTGTTGCCATGAGTTGCCGTTGACTGCTAAGCATTGTCTCGAGCTCTGCACTTATTTTCCTTGCCACAGGGGCAACCTTGGTGGCTAGAAGAAGATGGGCCTTGTTCCAGCCTGTATCGCTTCTGATCTCAATAATCTGGCTTGCCATAGGGGTAAACTTATCATGGGCCGAGGTAAATTTTACCAGAGCCTGAGACTGGTTTTGGGTGAGGAGAGATGCCCTTTGTCGCAGGTCGTTAAGGCGTGTGTTGGTCTTGTTCCAGCGTTGGCTAAATTCCTGGTTAAACTGTTCATCTGCAGTAAGGAGGTAGGAACGAAGCTGACCTATAGCTATGGCAGTATTGCCGCGAATATCGGCCATAATGCCAAGGATTTCCTTACGCTCCGGGCTTGCGGTCAGGCTTGTCTCGGTATCAATAATGGTGGTGATTTCGCCAAGCATGGTTGAGGCAAGTGGCGTTGCCTGGTCGAGAAAGAGCTTTGTGGCGGGTAGGTTTTCAGTCTGGTGGGCAACGGCTTCCGTCTGTTGCTGGGCTGTTTTAAAGCGGGCAAGCAGGGTGGTTATGCGTTGTAGGCGCTCCTTATTGGTCGGATCTGTCCAGTCCTTAGACAGGCTTGTCAGTTGTTGTAGTGCCGGGGCAATCTCATTGTTCCAGGCCAGGTTTCTCTCCTGTTTGAAGCCGTCTGTGCCAAGGATAATCCAGCCCCGCAGGGCGGCCATGGTGTGGTTGAGGCCATTCATCATCTGCAGACTGGCAAAGGCCGTGGGGGTGCGAAGATTCATGGTGCGGCTGGTAATGGTGGCAACCCGGTTTACCTGATAAAGGGTGGCGAGTACAGACAGGGCGAGAATGGCACCCACAAGGCCAAATCCCCCCCCAAGTTTTACACTGAGACGTAACTTGTTAAACATTATTATTTCCCCTTCTGCTGGTTCAGTTTGACCAGTGGTCTGATCTGACTTACGAGTTTATGTAATGTGCTTATTTGCTGAGCAATACTATGCGTTGTCGCATCGGCCACGGGAGGAGCTGGTTGCCGTATTTGTGTTGCTGTTTTGAGCTGATTTAGTTCTCCCATGATAATTTGGCTTTGAATAAAGAGGCCGGTTTGGGTCGGGGCTTTATTGGTTTTAGGGAGGCTTGTTTTAGGCAGGTTATAAAATATTCTTATTTCGTTTATTTCCCGGCGGACGGCAAGAATGGCGGTGTAGGACTCCATTGCATCCTGTTGTACCACCGGTGGGAAAACATCCCGGTAACGTTTGGCTGGGTCGATATGGTTTAAGAGGATTTTTATGTCGGCAATGGCCCGGCCTAGTTCTCCGGATATTTCCTGCGGCGGTGGTAACTGTCGACCCCCCAGAACCCGCAATTTAAGGTAGAGGGTCAGGGTCTCTTTACAGATTGCGTTTGGTTTTTTTCCGGAAAATTCCCGTTTTTGTTTTGGCAGACCCCAGATATTGAGGTGGATTGCTATTCGTCTTATTTCAGAGAGAATGATTGTTGACAGTTTGTAGAGGTTTTTTTCTGAAAGGGGCCCCGGTGAAACAATGATATGGGGGTAGGGGGTCATTTTAAATTTGGACTGCATGCGGCGAATTTCATCAAGACAGGCAATCTGGAGCTGATAGACATGGAAGGCGTTAAGCTTATTTTCGGTCCATTTTGGCAGAACAGGTTGTTTGGCACCTTTGCTTTTTCGCAAAATCACATCAAGGCCACGGTTACCAAGATCGGTGATTTGGTACACATCGTTATAGGTGGTTGTGGCGCCTCTTGTTTCGCTAATTCCTGTAAAGGGACTTAAAAAACAAAATAAAATAGCAAGTTTATACAGTGTGGTACTTCGTTTTTTCATGGTGTTGCCTTCGGGATAAGTGGGCAAAGGAGTGTGCCGTTTTGCGTATTTAATTATACGCAGAAAATTTTTATATTATCAATACATTGACCATAGAACCGTATAGGACGTGTGGGATGGATATAAAATGAAAAAAACTGGGCAGGTTTTTCCGATGGTTTGTCAAGCATTTAAAGGGATTAAGGATTGTACAGTTTTTTGAGGGCCCTGTAGGGTGTCAGCCTTTTTAACCATTATGTTGCGGAGCCTTTTTTATGAAATACATCGCCCTTGTTATCTGTGTACTCTTGTCCCATGTCTCATCAGCTCTTGCCCAGTCTGAGTCGTCCGGCACCATCACCATGGAGTTTGATCTTTCTGGTCAAAAGCAAGGACAAGGGGTGAAACTGTGGATTCCCTACCCTATCTCTGATCCGGATCAGCGTATCACGGAAATTTCGGTATCCGGGGATTACGCCGAGTCGGCAGTCTATGCCGATCAGAAATTTTCCACCCCCATGCTCTACGCCCGGTGGGATAAAAAGAGTGAAAAACGTACTCTTGTTTTCAGCTTTCATGTGGTACGCCAGGAGGTGCTCAGAAAAGATTTTCCGCCCACTGAGGCTAGGTGGGACGCCCGGGATTATGAGTTATACCTGCAACCAAGCCGTTTAGGGCCTATTGATGGCATGGTTAAAGAGCTTGCTGATCAAATAACTGCAGGTAAAACCACGGTGTATGCTAGGGCCAAAGCTATTTATGACTGGACTTGTGAAAATATGTACCGCGACCCTAAAACAAAGGGGTGTGGGCCGGGTGATGTCTGTTCTCTGTTGCAGAAGCCGGGGGGGAAATGTACCGATATTCACTCTGTTTTTGTCGCACTTTGCCGGGCTGCCGGGGTTCCAGCCCGGGAGATTTTTGGGGTTCGTCAGGGCCGGAAAGGCGTTGTTGATGTGACAAAGTGGCAACATTGCTGGGCCGAATTCTTTCTGCCAGGCTATGGTTGGGTGCCGGTTGATCCGGCTGATGTTCGCAAGATGATGCTAAAATATAACCTTGCCCTTGATGATCCTAAAACAAAGGAATACCGCGATTATTTCTGGGGTGGTTGGGATCCGTATCGGGTGAAAATTGCTGTTGGTCGCGATCTGGTCTTGAATCCACCCCAGCAGGGAGAACCTCTCAACACCTTTGGTTACCCTTACGCCGAGGTGGGAGGGGAGGTCGTTGATTGGCTTGACCCCAAAACCTTTAAATATACAATTACCTATCGGCGCTAGAGATGTTTTAGCGGTGGTGTGATCTTTTTTGACAGATCAGGAATTTTTCCTATACACTGGTGGGGATACAGAGCTGAAAAGACTCACCTGTTTGCCGGAGAAAATTTTTGTCTAGATCATCCTCAAGTATCTTAGCCTCAACTCACTTGGCCACCAGAATAACCATTATGGTGGTTCTGGTGCTTGTGTTTGGTCTTGCCCTTTTTCTTCTGGGTCTTGGTGGTGATGTTGTTTTAATGCATCGGAATATTTTCCTGGGCACGTTGTTAACCCTTATTGTTACAGGTTGGGGTGTTTTTTTTGTTGTCCGGCGTCTTACTGCTCCCATCCGTGATTTGACAGAAAAGACAGAGCTTCTTTCATCTGGTCACACCGATATTTCCTTTGATTATACGGGGGATGATGAGGTTGGGCGTCTTTCCACAGCCCTGTCTGTGTTGATTAGTCAGCTCAAAGACAATCACCTTAAAGTCACCCTGCAAAAGAAAGAACTCGAGGTGCTGAATGCGTCCCTTGAAGAGAAGGTTCTAAAACGAACATCAGCCCTTGAAAAGGCCTCCTCAGAGGCCAATGAGGCCAGGGAAATGGCTGAGGATTTTGCCAAAACCCAGCAGGAGACCAATGTCTTGCTCTCTAAAGCTTTGGAACAGGCCAAGGAGGCCACCCGGGCGAAGAGTGATTTTCTCGCCAATATGAGTCATGAGATCAGAACCCCGATGAACGGTATTTTGGGCATGGGTGAACTGCTTAAGGGCACTGGTCTTGATGATGAGCAACTGGAATATGTTGATACTATCAATAGTTCCGGTGCGGCACTTCTTACCATCATTAATGATATTCTCGATTTTTCCAAAATTGAAGCGGGTAAGATGTCACTTGAGTGCCACCCTTTTGATGTTTTGAAAATGGTTGAATCTGTGGGTCATTTAACCGCCAAACGGGTGCAGGAGAAGAATGTAGATTTTATTATTGGTGTTTCCCCCACAGAACAGCGGATGCTCATGGGTGATGAGGGGCGGGTGCGGCAGATTATCTTAAATCTGGTTGGTAATGCTGCCAAGTTTACCGATGATGGCTTTGTCGCCATTGATGTTGAATGTGGGGTGGAAGGTGGTCGGCATTACTGTTTTATTTCGGTTCAGGACACCGGGATTGGCATTTCGGAGAAGGCGCAGAAATCGATATTTGAGTCGTTTGGTCAGGAGGATGCCAGCACCACAAGACGTTTTGGTGGTACGGGGTTGGGGCTTACCATCAGTGTTAAACTTGCCGAGATGATGGGTGGCTCTGTGGAGCTTAATTCCGAGCATGGAGTGGGTTCAACCTTTATTGCCAAGCTTGCCCTTGAAAAAGCAGAGCAACAAGCTGAGGTGATACCGGTTGTGTTTTCCGGGAAAAGGGTGCTGCTTGTGAGTAGCACGCGTCTGCGGGATATCCATTTGATGGAGTGGTTTGTTTACTGGGGAATTCATCTTGATATTGTCACCAGTCCTGCTGAGGCCGAAGGGGTGATGGCTCGGTCGATCTATGACGCAGTTATGGTTGATGATAAATGCGGTGATGGTTCCGGGCGCGACTTTGTGGCTGAGCTCAAAAAAGCAGGCCAATCTGGCCTTATCTTTTTAGGGCCCATGACCATGACCAGTGACGAGATAAATAGAGTCAAGGATGGAGGTGTAGGTCATCTGTTAAAGCCTGTTAAAAATAGCATGTTACAACGGGCTTTACAGGTTGCCTTTGGTGATACCGGTATTGATGAGGGTAAGTCTGGTAACGAAAAGAAGGATGAGTTTGCACCAATCAATGCCGAAGTTCTTTTGGTGGAAGATAATTTGGTGAATCAAAAACTTGCCATGAAGGTCATTGAAAACAAGATGGGCTGTACGGTTACCGTGGCGGCTAATGGTATGCATTGTCTGGCGGCCATGTAGATACAGAGCTTTGATATTATTTTTATGGATTGTCAAATGCCGGAGATGGATGGCTATGAGGCTACCAGGTGTATTCGGGAGATGGACGGTGAGGTGGCTAAAATTCCAATCGTTGCCATGACGGCAAATGTTATGGCTGGGGATAAGGAGAAGTGTTTTGCGGCCGGCATGGATGATTTTATTGCAAAACCGATTAAATTTGCCCAGGTGTACGATATTCTTCTAAAATACGCTGGTCATAAGGCTGAAAAAACTTGACCAGATCCTCCCCTGGACTATATTTTCTCAATTCTCAATTCTCAATTCTCAATTCTCAATTCTCAATTCTCAATTCTCAATTCTCAATTCTCAATTCTCAATTCTCAATTCTCAATTCTCAATAATGCCCTATCTCTCTACCACCAAAGAAAAACACACCCTGATTGCCCTCTATATCCAACCCAAGGGTTCCAAAAATAAATTTTGCGGTATCCATGGGGAGGAAATGAAGCTTGCGATAACTGCGCCACCGGTGGGTGGTAAGGCCAATAAGGGGGTGGTGCAGTTTCTCGCCAAGTTTTTAGGTGTGCCAAAGTCAGCTGTGTCGCTTAAGAGGGGGAAACAGAGTCGGCATAAACAGCTTGTGGTGGTGGGGATGAGTTGTGATGAGGTGAGGGAGAAAATAGAGAATAGGATTACGAGGTGAGACTTCAGGCAGGAGTTGTTAAGCCGGATTTTTCTGTTTCATGGCCTGGAGCAGTTTAAGGCGTGCCTCGGTAATAAAACCGGGGTTTTCTGCCTTGATCTCATCGCTTCCCAGGGTGATTTCGATATGAATATCCTTTAAGGATATGACCTGGTTACGCCTAGTGGTGAGACGTATTTCCTCAATAACAATAGCCAGTTTTTCCAGACTGGTGTTGCGTACTTCTTCGCAATAATATCCCATTTCATTACGGACAAAAGTCACCGACTCCCCTTCGTATCTGGTGTATGAATTAATATTTATTTCAAGTGTCTTGATGGTTGACGAGGGGGGGATGCCTATGTTTTTTGACTTTTGATCAATATTCTTTTTAAACCACACCCCTATTTTTGGGACTAGCGACTTTGTCAGCATGGTGGTTTCAATTATCTCCAGGGGGATATTAAAAACCTTGCTCACCACTTGGCCGATGGACTGGTTCGGGTAATGGCTACGTGCTTTTAGGGCCTGATTGAGTTGTGTAGGGGTAATAATTTTGTTTTTAACCAGAAGTTCGCCTATAAGCATGGTAATCCAAATATATTAACAGGGTTAAATAAGAGGGGGTTGGGGAAAATAGTATACCGCATATGTTACGACCTAGAAAAAAATATTTTGTTCCACCCTTTCTCCCTCCCCACCGGTTGTGATTTCAGCCTGTTTCGTTTATCTTTGGCCATTAATTTAGAATCAATCCATACAAGGATTTGCAGGTATGAAAATAGGCGTTTTATCTGATACCCATTTGGATGCACCAACTCCGGTGTTTTTAAAGCAAGTAGAGACCGCTTTTGCCGGGTGCGATGTTATTTTCCATGCCGGAGATCTCACCGATATTTCTGTTTTGCAGGTGTTTAAAAATAAGGATGTGTATGGGGTGCATGGCAATATGTGCATGACATCATCCAGGGCAGTCTTACCGAAACGGCAGGTGATTGAGCTTGGCGGTTTCAGCTTTGGTTTGGCCCACGGTGATCCGTATCGCACCCAGGTTGAGGATTTTCTTATCCACGATTTTCCCCCGGTGGATTGTCTTGTCTCAGGTCACACCCACACACCGGTCTGTCATAACCTATATGATGTCTTGTTTATGAACCCGGGTAGTTTCAGCGGAACCGGGCGTTACGGAAGCCGTGGGACCTACGGCATTCTGACCTTGTCCGGCACCGTAACCGGTAAGCTTTTTGAGGTGGCTTAGATTGGCGAAAACGTTACATGCCCCCCGTGGCGAATGGAATATATTCTCGGTAAACAGAAAAAGAAGAGGGCTGTATTTTTGCTCTGGATCCAGAGCAGTCTTTTTCAAAGAATGGCCCGATTCTCTGCCGTGATGCCCTGGCGGATGATTTTCAGGAGTTGTTAACGGCAAAGAAGAGTAATATACATCACAAAGGGGCAAAGGATGAAGCCTTAAAAAACTTTGCGTTCTTTGCGCCTTTGCGGTGAAAAAAACATAAAAAGACGTAGAACCCGCGACCCGGCGCGGATAAAAATATATGCCCAAAAAAGCCCCAAAACTCACCCCCATGATGCGCCAGTATCTGGAGATCAAGGAACAACATCCCGATGCGATTCTATTCTATCGCCTCGGAGATTTTTATGAGATGTTCTTTGATGATGCGGTTACTGCCTCAAAGGTTTTGGGGATCACCCTTACTTCGCGCAATAGTAAGGATGACGTTAATCGTATCCCCCTGTGCGGGGTACCCTATCACGCCGCATCTACCTATCTTGCCAAGCTTGTTGATGCCGGATTTAGGGTGGCGGTGTGTGAACAGGTGGAAGATCCTAAAACCGCAAAAGGTGTGGTGAAGCGTGAAGTGGCGCGGGTGATAAGCCCTGGGGTGGTCACCGATGAGGCGGTGCTTGATGATAAAACCAATCGTTATCTGGCCTCGGTGGTGCAGGGCAGAGAGGTGTGGGGCCTTAGTTTTCTTGATATTTCAACCGGTGAATTTCTGCTGACCGAGCGTGATGATTTAGTTGGTATTTTTGATGAGCTTGGGCGTCTGGCCCCGGCTGAAATGCTCCTTGCTGAAGAGCTGGCTGAACAGGCCGACTTTAAAGAAATGCTGCAGATGTTCCCTTCCCTCTGTATCACCACCCGCCAGAAATCAATCTTTCATAGCGATACGGCCCTTGAAACCCTGCTGGATCATTTTCAGACGGTATCTCTAAAGGGATTTGGTTGCGATCATCTTCACACCGGTGTCAGTGCTGCCGGGGGACTTCTCGACTATATCAATGAAACCCAAAAGGCGACCTTGGCCCATATTGAACGGCTCAATGTGATTGAGCTTGATGATGTTCTGATGCTTGATGAGTCATCACGGCGTAATCTGGAACTGACCCAGACCATTGTTGGAGGTAAGAGGCAGGGTTCTTTTTTGGCCACCATTGATCTCACAAGAACCCCCATGGGCTCCCGTCTGCTGAAAAAAAATCTCCTATTTCCTCTGCGCGATCCGGAACGGATTAACAACAGGCTTGATACGGTGGCCTACTTTCATGGCGGGCAACCGGTGCAGGCCGATTTACTTGGTACCCACACCGGCACAACCGGAGCCGCTATCCGTGAGGAATTGCGGGAGTTACTAAGTGGTGTGTATGACCTTGAACGGCTCAATAGTCGGGTGGTACTTGGTAGTGGCAACAGTCGTGATCTGACCAGTTTGAAAATCTCCTTGGCGCAACTGCCGCGCTTAAAAGATCTCTGTGCGGCCAGTGAGGGTATTTTAAACCTGGAGAGTGAAACCCTTGATTTACTTACCGACATTCACGACCTTCTTGAGCGGGGCATCCGGGAGGATGGGCCGGTTGGCATCCGGGAAGGTCGGTTGATTTGCCAGGGATATAACGCTGAACTTGATGAGCTGGTTCATCTCTTGACCGATGGCAAGAACCTTATTTTAGGGCTTGAGGCCAAGGAGCGTGAGGCCACCGGTATTCCAAAGTTAAAAATTGGCTTTAACCGGGTGTTTGGCTACTTTCTTGAGGTGTCCAAGGCCCAGGCCAGTAAGGTGCCGGATCATTACATTCGTAAACAGACCCTGGTCAATGCTGAGCGTTATATCACCCCAGAACTCAAGGAGTTTGAGCAAAAGGTGCTTGGGGCTGAGGAGAAACGTCTGGAGCTTGAGTACCGCCTCTTTATCGACATCAGAAATGCCGTTGCCAAGAGTTCATCCCGCATTTTAAATGGAGCCACCTTTATCGCCAAGGTGGACTATTACACCTGTCTGGCTGAGGTGGCGCGCAAACATCATTTTAATCGACCGGAGGTGTCTGATGGTGAAGAGATCACCATTAAGGATGGTCGCCACCCGGTGATTGAAACGTCCCTCCCCGCTGGTCGTTTTGTGCCCAATGATATCCATATGGATCAAACCAGCCAGGAGGTGTTGATTATTACCGGCCCCAATATGGCGGGTAAATCGACGGTGCTCAGGCAAACGGCACTTATCACCCTGATGGCCCAGATGGGCAGTTTTGTCCCGGCTCGGGAGGCTAAAATCGGTGTGGTGGATCGGATCTTTACCAGGGTTGGGGCCATGGACGATCTGCGTAGGGGTCAGTCCACCTTTATGGTTGAGATGAATGAAACAGCCAATATCCTTAATAATGCCACCGAAAAAAGTCTGGTTATCCTTGATGAGATTGGCCGGGGAACCTCCACCTTTGATGGTTTGTCCATCGCCTGGGCGGTCACCGAAGATCTGGTCAATAAGAACGGCCGGGGAGTAAAGACCATCTTTGCCACCCATTATCATGAGTTGACTGAGCTTGCTAAAACCCATAAACGGGTGAAGAATTTTCACATCGGCGTACGGGAGTGGGATGATACGATCATCTTTCTCCATAAGCTATTAAAAGGCGGGACGAGCCGCTCCTATGGTATTCAGGTGGCGGCCCTGGCTGGGGTGCCAAAATCGGTGGTTGAGCGGGCCAAGGAACTCCTGCACGAGATTGAAACTGGAGAGTTTGCCGCCATGGCCCAATCTCGGTTGGAGCCGGTACAGACGATCAAAGATAAAAAAAATCCTAGCCAGCTTGATCTTTTCCCTCCGGAATTTTCAAGTATTTACGAACGAATTGGCAGTTTACAGCTTGATGCCATAACTCCCCTTGATGCCTTAAATTTACTCCATGAGCTTAAAAAGGAGGTTCAGGCATAATGTTTTATGGTGGACGCAACGGGGTTATTTCCATACTTTTGGTATGTGTGCTGAGTCTTTTTTATGCACCAGTAACGAAAGCCACGACCAATTACCCTGATTTATCCACCAAACGTTATAAGCAGGCGGCTGCCTACTACAATAATACCCGGGGGATGTTTAAAAAAAATCCCAGTCGTTCCGCCTGGCAGGATTGTATCATCCTCTTTCAAAAGGCGTATGACCTAGACACCCATCACCCGAAGATTGCCCCCAAAGCCCTATACATGATGGGCAAGATCTATGGCAAGGCGTATAGGCAGTTTGGTATGAATGAAGACCTGCGGGTGTCAGCGGATTATTATGAGCATTTAATTTTCACCTTCCCCGAGCATGATCTTGCCGATGATGCCATGGTGGCCATGGGCCGCATTGTTTTAAGGAACAAGGGCAAGGTGGTTAATCGTGATGATCTGATTGCCAGGGCAATGGCCATGTACACCCGTAAAGAGGTGGGGGCTAAGTCTTCTGCAGATGGTGAGGCCGCAGCCGGTTTTTTGCTGGCCCGGCTGGAAGAACATGCCAAAGAGCGGGGCGGGAAAGATGCAAAGGTAAAACCCGTTGCCAGCCGGTCAGAGCTTGCCAATATGGCCCACATCAATCGGCCGGTTCGCTTCTGGTCCAGTGATAATTATACCAGGGTGGTGATCGAAACCTCTGCCCCGGTACGTTTTGAGGATCATCTCTTAAAGGCCCATGGTGGCCAGCCCCGCAGGCTGTATATTGACCTCTTTGACACCAGAATTCCCCGCACCTATCAAAACCCCATTATCATTCAGGATGGACTGCTCAAACGCTCAAGGGGGGCACAGTTCAATCCCACCACCTCAAGGGTGGTGATGGATCTGGAAACGATCTCCAAGTACAAGATTTTCAGTCTCCATGAACCGTTTAGAGTAGTTATTGATATTACCGGGAAAGCGCCGGAACCAACACTTAAACCCAGACAGCCAAAAAATAAAAACTACACACTGGCCGAGCAGTTTGGCCTTGGGGTTAAGACCATTGTTGTGGACGCGGGGCATGGTGGCAAGGACCCTGGTGCCTTGGGCAAGGGGGGGCTTCGGGAAAAGGATGTGGTACTCAAGGTGGCTAAAAAGGTAGCGGCAAAGCTGAAAAAGAAGGGCTATACGGTTATTATGACCCGCAACCGCGATGTGTTCATCCCCCTGGAGGAGCGCACCGCCATAGCCAACACCAAAAAGGCTGACCTCTTTGTATCGATTCATGTTAATGCCACGGTTAATCGGAGGGTCAGGGGGCTTGAGACCTATTATTTGAGCCTTGCCTCAACCCCGGAGGAGCGTCAGGCCGCAGCCCTTGAGAACGCTGTTTCCAGTAAACAGCTTGGTGAGTTGCAGTCGATTTTAGCGGATATTATGAAGAACTCCAAGATCAAGGAGTCGCGTCACTTTGCCGGAATCATGCAGTCGTCCCTGGTCAAGGGGATGCAGAAACGTTACACCCAGGTGGAAAATCGCGGGGTACGTAAGGCACCGTTCTTTGTTCTGATCGGGGCCCAGATGCCCTCTATTTTGGTGGAGGTCGGATTCCTGTCCAACCGGAAGGAGGAGAAGCGATTGCGTTCAAACAGGTATCTCGACGGTCTGGCTACGGAGATTGCCACCGGGGTGGATCATTACTCAAAGTCGCTAAAGTAGCGGAATGTTACCTATTTAGGGTGCTAAAGCGTTGTATCGCCAAAGAATGTATAGAAATAAAGAATTAGAGAAGGTAAAGAATAGAGAAATGTTGCGCTATTCATTTATTTACCTTCATATTTCAGGAATATCCCATGCTAGAGCTTAGATTTATCAGAGAAAATATAGACCTTGTCAGCGAAAAACTTGAGTTTCGCGGCATCAAAAATTCCCGAATTGCTGAATTTATCAAGATCGACGAAAAGCGGCGGGCGGCCCTGTCTGAAGTTGAAGGTTTACGCAATAAGCGTAAAACCGTCTCCATGGAAATTGGCAAACTCAAGAAGAGCAAGGAGAATGCCGATGATCTTATGGCTGAGATGAAGCAGGTTGGGGTACGGGTAAAGGAGCTTGAGGCCGCGCTTGTTACCATCCAGGAAGACTTGCAGGACATTGTTATGTCTATTCCCAATATCCCTCACGAGTCAGTCCCCTTTGGTAAAAGTGACGAAGATAATGTGGAGATTCGTACCTTTGGCACCCCAACGGAGTTTTCCTTTACACCCAAGGCCCACCACGAACTGGGTGAGGAGGACGGGACGATTGATTTTAAGCGGGCCGCTAAACTCTCAGGTGCCCGTTTTGCTGTTTTAAAAGGATTTGGTTCACGACTTGAGCGCGCTCTTATCAACTTTATGCTGGATCTCCACACCCAGAAACATGGCTATGTTGAGGTTTTACCCCCCTTTCTGGTGAACACCGAAACCATGACCGCCACAGGGCAACTGCCCAAATTTGCGGAAGATTTATTTAAGACTGGTGTCTCGGATCGAGATCTCTGGCTTATTCCCACCGCCGAAGTTCCTATCACCAATCTCCATCGGGATGAGACCCTTACTCCAGCCGAGTTACCGGTCAAATATTGCTCCTATACCCCATGTTTCCGCTCGGAAGCAGGCTCGTACGGCAGGGACACCAAGGGCCTTATTCGTCAGCACCAGTTTGACAAGGTGGAACTGGTTAAATTCACCAGACCCGAGAATTCCAGTGATGAGCTGGATCAACTCCTCGCTGATGCAGAAGAAGTCCTACAACTCCTTAACCTCCCCTACCGGGTGGTCACCCTCTGCTCAGGTGATCTCGGGTTTTCTGCCAATAAGACCTATGACATCGAAGTGTGGATGCCCGCCCAAAACATGTACCGCGAAATTTCATCCTGCTCAAACTTTGGCGAGTTCCAGGCCCGGCGCGGCGGTATCCGCTATCGCCCCGAAGGCCAAAAAAAATCCGCCTTCGTCCACACCTTAAACGGCTCAGGTCTAGCCGTAGGCCGCACCCTGGCCGCCATCTACGAAAACTACCAACAGGAAGACGGCACTATTAAACTACCAGAGGTGCTTAAACCTTATTTCCAGAATAGATTTTAAGGTTTGCGGGCCAGTATTACGTTAGCCCCTCAACCCAAGCACGGAGGATATAAACAAAAATCATGAAGGATTCCAATGTTTGAACAAACCTTTAAAAACATAGATGACATTCTCCACAAAGATGCAGGGTGTGGAAGTGAGCTGGATTATGTAGAGCAAACCTCATGGGTGTTGTTTCTGAAATACCTGGATGATCTGGAAAAAGATAAACAGACTGCCGCCGAGCTTTCAGGTAAAAGTTACAGCAAAATCATAGATGAAGAATTCCAGTGGAATAAATGGGCAGTTCCAAAACTGGAAAACGGAAAAATTGATCACAATGCCTTAACAGGCGATGACCTTGCAGATTTTGTCAATATCAAACTATTTCCATATCTAAAGAAATTTAAAGCCAACGCTGATAATGCCAATACCATTGAATATAAAGTAAGCGTCCAGCTATCCCCATCTCCCCAGCTATTGCCATATATGTCATAGTCCCGCAGAAATTATCAATTTATGCAGGAGGTAACTATGGCAACGAAAAGTTGGCAGAAGCGATGTGGGAA
>JAJRUT010000097.1 GCA_024277655.1 Deltaproteobacteria bacterium
CTGGGAGGTAAAATCATAGCTCACCAGGTCCTCAATACTATTACCAAAAAAGATCTGCGTCCCCCTGGAGCCAAAGGTGTATTTTATTTCACCGTTTAAGAGGGCCCGGGTATCTGTTTCCGAATCAGGTGACTCAGACAATGATGAAATAGTCCGTTTCCCCAAATCACCGGCAACCATATTCGACTCCAGAGGAATCACCCCGACACCAAGCTGGACAAAACCACTAAAACCCGTTTCCTCAGGAATTGCCTGCCCAGCATACACCTGAGACCCCATGGCCAGTAGCCCCAGACATAAAGCACCTTTTATCATTGTTTTCTCCTTTTTTAAGAAATATTTCCAGAACACAGTCCAGCGACTAGACCACGGCCCCAGAATTCTATCACTATAGGGTTAAGAACTCCGTGTAATGTACAAAAACCTTTTATCCAGACACTATTGATGCTCAATTATCAATTTATTCACGGCGCAAAGGGCGAGGCCAGCGACACATCGAGCAATGTCCCTGAGGGGATGGTCAAACTGTTCCCCCTGGTCAAAAGCGACAGACCAAGGCCAATCGCCGCTCCAGTCTTGGCGCCATCACGACCATCAACCAGGCCACCAATGGCGGCACCCGTTGCCGTCCGACGTACGGTTTGCCCGCCACTACCCCTCTCATTTGCGGCCTGAATCTGCCCGGAATGGATGGGTTTGATCTGGTTATTAAGCATAACGCCCGTGAAAATAAGGGTCGCCCCAGATTTTCCCACCAGATGCCCCGCCTGCTTGGCATTGGTCACCTGACCATACACCGTAGCCCCCCGGGGAATCACCACCACGCCGCCAACAACAATATCCGCCTCCATAACCGCAGTAAAGCGGTGGCCATTGCTATGTTTTCTGGTATCCAAAGAATCCTGCATCCGCACATGTAACACCGTTCCGGCAGGCACCGTTAGCGCCACAGGTTGTTGCGCTACAGATTGTGATGAAGCAGGCGACTGTGGAGTGGCCTGCACCTGACTGCCACCGCCAGAACCAAATGTCAGCTCCTTTATGTCAGCCTCAGACACTGAGATATTCATGCCCTTGGCATCAAAGGTCACCGTACCATTTCCCCGGGATTTAAAGGTGCCATCAAACCTACGCCCATCCTTTAGGATAAGGGTGTCAGCAAAAGCCGTTGAGCTGAGTAACATAACCAGGGAAAACCCAAGTATTATTTTTTTCATACCAACATCCTGTGTTTGAATTATTTGGAAACACCCAACAACTTCTTCCTACCATTTTAGTACCCCAGTCCTAAAAAACACACAAGCAACAATTTCCACCTCAGCAGGTTACTTTTCTAGCTTTGACATTTCGGACAAAAAAATGTGGCCCGACCGCCAATAACGCTTTTTACAATTTCTGCCTGGCAGTGACCGCATCCCTGCCCATCCTTACCATAGACGGCAAGCTGCAACTGGAAATAACCAGCCTTACCGGAGGCGTTGACATAATCGCTGATGGTGGTGCCACCGCTTTTGATCGCTCTTGCGAGAACCGTGCGACTGGTGGTAACGATTTCCCCGTACTTCTCTCTACTGATAGAACCAATGGGGGTTGTGGGCAGGAGGCCTGTATAAAACAGGATTTCATTGGCGTAGATATTGCCAATCCCCACCACCACATGACTATCCATCAGAAAATTTTTAACGGGCTGCAAGCGTTTGCCGGCCTTTTTTTTGAGATATTCAGCGCTGAATTCATCCCAGAATGGTTCAGGCCCAAGCTTTGCGAAAGGGTCATAGCCCCCCGAACCATCCTGCACCACCACAAAGCCAAAACGTCTTGTGTCATTAAAGCGCATCTCCATGCCATCATCTAGGCTGAAACAGATATGGTCATGTAATGTCTCAGGGGCCTTAACCGGAAATATACCAAGACGCCCAGTCATGCCAAGATGAATCACCAAACGGCAACCATTATCCAGATCAAAGATCAAGTATTTAGCCCGGCGCGTTATTCTGACCACTACACAGCCTACCACATTTTCGGCAAGCTTATGCCGGGGGATAGGCAGGCGTAATTCTTTTTTACCACAGAGAATGGCGCTGATAACACGCCCTTCAACATGGGGACGCAGACCTTGACAGATAACTTCTACTTCGGGGAGTTCGGGCATTTTTTCAGACTATTTGAGGTTTAGGCTAGGGGGCTATTCGATGTTCGAACAAAAAAACACCTCACCCAACGGCTAATTTCAATACAAAAATTGTTTTTTTCAACCGCAAAGACACAAAGTGTCTGTGGTAAAACTAAAAAAACTTTGCGCTCTTTGCGGTTGGTTTTTATGTGTTACGTGTCTTGTATTTTCTCAAATTGAAAATAGCTGAAGACATTATGGTTGTTAGTTGAACAAAAGAACAGTTCTACGCCATTGGCAAAGTCGTCAATGGGGCAGCAACTGTTTTCTCACGACTCTCCCATAGCAGACATTGTTTACGCACACATTCACGGTTGGACTGGTACTGGGAACAGGCCAGTTTGCCTTTAGCGAGCAATGGTTGATCTAAAATTTCCTCCGTCACCCTTGCCACCTCCTGCAGGGCGATATAGGTTTCCCGCTGACAACAGCGTCCGGCCCTGGTTTCAGCAATGATAGAAAGCACCCGGGCCGTGGCCTTTTGCGCCTGCTGGCGAGGTTTAGGCGTGAGGGGGGTTGCCGCAAATAAAACGGCAAAACCAATACCCACACCGGTTGCCGCCCCGCAATTTCCCATAAAACCACAGGAACCACCCGGCACCTTTGAGCCACGCTCAATCCCGGTGAGGATATCGCCAGCAGTCACATCAAGCCCGACGTTTCTTGCCACAGCCAGAATAATTCCAGGCAGCATGGCATGATGCTCCGGGCCGTGCATGGGAATAGCCTGGTGATTGCGGATCTCAACCAGAAGATCAAGCATATCGGTCTTATCGGTTTGCAGACAAAGTTTGCGAATAACGGCAAGCCCCTCCTTCTGATGACACTTGTCACAGACAAAATGGCCTGCCTCGCAGGTAACATAGGTTTTAGCCTCCGTGTGGCAATAATGACACTGGGCCGGGCTGGTCTTGGTATCGTAGACGAGGGGTTTCCCACAGGCCATACAGCCCTTTTCAAGACGCACCTCCTCCCCCTCACCACAACAGGCAGAGGACACAGGTTCAGGTGAACAGCACCCGTTCTCCGGGGGTGGCACACAGCAACTATCCAGGCAAGCCGGTTCTGTCTGCGGAGCGCAACAACCAGACACCATATCCATATTGACCACCGCTCCACCCTCATCCACCACAAACACAGATTCCCCTAGGGCCTGCACATCGGTCAGGCGCAAATGTGTCCGTTTGCCCTTTAAGAGTAACTTACCCGACTCGGTATACACCGCCGCAAAGGGGCCACGATAAATTACATCCACCGTTTGTTCTGGCGCCGGTTTCCAGGCTCGAAAGGTTAAAGAATAAAACTGAGTCTCCCCCACCTTGCGATATGGAAAACGCTTGAGCAATTCCATGGAACTAAAACCCGCCGAGCGGAGCATCGCCATGAGATCCTCCTGCAGCATGGCACCCCCAAGACATTCACCCCGAAATTGCTCATCGTTTTTGATGATTACGGGGATCGGCTCATCGGTGACAATATCAGAAACCACCAGGCGCCCTCCGGGTTTTAATACCCGCATGGTTTCCTGAAAGGTTTTGCGCTTGTCGGGACTAAGATTAATCACACAATTTGACAGCACCAGATCGGCACAATCATCGTCCAGAGGAATCGCCTCAAGGAACCCCTTTTTAAATTCGACGTTGTTAAACCCCAGTTTCGCGCTCACTGCAGGAATGGATGACCTTGCCAGATCAAGCATATCATCGGTCATATCTACTCCGAATACCCTACCATTCTCCCCCACTTTCTCAGCCGCAATAAAGCATTCCACCCCGGAACCGGAACCCAAATCAACCACGGTTTCACAACAGACCGGCGCGCCGTCCTCCACCGGACTACCACATCCATATGACCGTTTTTTAGCCACCTCTGGGATGAAATCAGCCTGCGCCTGGCCATCGGCAAAGGGGTTAACAATATCAACATTGGCAGAGCGCGCCGCCTGGCCGTAAAACTCCCGCACCGAGGCGTGACCATGATCACCTGCCAATCCCACCACACAGTTACAATGGGTAAGCAACACTTCGGAGGATTCAGGACAGTCAAAACGGACATCACCCATTTTCAGGGAAATCTCAGGGAAATCACCCACCTGATACAACCGGGCTTGGCGGGCAATAAGCCACAAGGCCAACTGATTATACAGCTCCACATAGGGATCAGCGCCCACAAACACCCCCCCTGCCAGGTAGGAATGATCCACATCACCGCCACCAACAATAAATTTCAGCGGGTTATCTTCATAGGCCGAGTCCACCAGGGTCGCCTGGCGAATATCGTTTAACACCTGACTTTCACGCCACACCTGGGCTAAACCATCGGCCAAAAGCCCGCAATCCAGGTCATCAACCCCCACCAGGGCAGGTGACGGATAGATATGACCATCCGGACCAACGGCAAGCGACTCCCAACCGGTATTACTGAGATCAAAGCGTGTTCCCGGTGTGGCAAAGACCTGGGCCCGCAGGGCCTCAACATTATCTATGATAATGCCAAGTTCTTCAGCACATTCAACAGCGCGGAGCAGATAGGGAATGATCTCCGCCGGTGAAAGATGCTCAGCAGTGGTGCCCTTGCCTCGGATAAAATGATAGAGAAAGTGGATATTTGCAGCCCCATAACCCTTGGCAAAGCGCACCAGTTCCACCATATCATGGAGATTCGTCCGGCATATCACCATGGACAGAGTGACCTGCATACCAGCATGCTGCACCAAGGCCAGATTGGTTTCAAGCCAACGAAAGGCCCCCTTGCCACGAATCCTGTCATGGGCTTCCGGCATCCCGTCGACACTGATCTGCAGATGGATACGGGAAATATCCAGTTTACCCAGCGTTGCCATATATTTTTCAAGCATAATCCCATTGGTAAGGATCACCACATGGGACACAGGATCAGCAAGGATGGACTCCACCACCTCGACAAAATCCGGATACATAAACGGTTCACCACCGGTAAAGAGAAACAGGCGGCAACCCAGAGCATATGCCTCCGCCACAGCCAGGTCGAGATCAGCCCGGCTCAAGGCTTCCCGACAACTTGGCCCGGCGCTGAACAAACAATGTTCACAGCAGAGATTGCAATGGTTGGTGATATGCAGCCAACATTCCTTAAGGGACTGCAACTTAAGATAATCGGCCCGCCCTGTATATTTTGAGGGTGCAGGGCGGGTAAGCTGTGAGGCCAGGCAGGTTTCAGCCAGATGGCTCGGACTCCTGCCGGACAGAAGAGAGTCCACCAGCGGACGGGCCGATACCGATGGCACAAACCAGTCGGGCTGTTCGGGGAGAATATATATCGGAGACTGATCAACGACAAACCGTTGCCAGGGAGGAAGAGACATGGGGAGTGATTCCTAACGTCCAACATCGAACTCTCAACGTCCAATGCTGTACTTTTACGTGAATAATTACAAATTCAATGGCGGGGCTCGTAGATAGATGCCAGACATCGAACCCGCTTACCTCAAGGTTCGATGTTCGATGTTCGATGTTCGATGTTCGATGTTCGATGTTCGATAAAAATCGAATCCTGCCCAGAGCGGAAGCCCCACCACTTTATTCCATTTCCATGTGAAAGGGAACATGGTATATGTCCCTACTTGTTGAAAAGCAGTTTCATGTTTCAAGTTATATTGACTCGACTCAGCACGACATGAAACCCAAATCGCGAAAGCGACGAACCCGAAACTTGAAACTACAATAGATATGCGATCATACAACCGAAACAACGAGCAAATGCGCCCTGTCACCATCGTGCGTGATTTCCAAATTGGCCCCACGTCCTCACTCCTCATTAAAATGGGCAACACCCATGTACTCTGCGCCGTGAGTGTCGAAGAAAAGGTGCCGCCATTTTTAAAGGGTCAGGGCAAGGGGTGGATCACCGCCGAATACGGCATGCTCCCCGGTGCCACCAATACCCGTATGCAACGGGAAGCCGCCCGTGGACGTTCCGGCCGCACCTATGAGATACAACGCCTCATTGGTCGCTCCCTGCGGATGATGGTTGAGCTTGACCAGCTTGGCGAACGCACCTTCCGAATTGATTGCGATGTCCTCAATGCCGACGGCGGTACCCGCACCGCCTCCATCACCGGGGCAGCCATGGCGTTGCACGCGGCCTTTGTCAAGCTCGTTGAGGCCGGGGCCATGGATATGCCAAAATTCACCAGGATTGCCGCCATATCGGCCGGGATCGTTGACGGTGAGGCAAAACTCGACCTTGATTATATTGAAGACTCAAACGCCGAGGTGGACGCCAACTTTGTTTTGACCGATAATGGCGATATCGTTGAGGCCCAAACCACCGCAGAGGGTGCGCCCATGCCAAGGGCACAACTAAACGAGCTTCTTGACCTTGCCGAGAAAGGTGTCGCAGAACTTTTTCAACTTTGGTAACAAAAAAAGAACCCAGGATGACCTCTCCATTTACCCTCCATAAAACATCGACAAACTGCGCCGCCAGACGGGGCGAAGTTAAAACCGTCCATGGCACGTTCCAAACACCTATCTTTATGCCGGTTGGCACCCAAGCCACGGTTAAAGCCATCACTCCGGCTGACCTCAAAACGCTAGAGGCGCAGATCATTCTCGCCAACACCTACCACCTCTTCCTACGTCCCGGCCATGAGCTGATCCGGGAACTTGGAGGATTGCATAAGTTTATGGGCTGGGATGGGCCGATCCTCACCGACAGTGGTGGCTTTCAGATTTTCAGTCTGAAAGATCTCGCCAAAATCAGCGAAGAGGGGGCCGATTTCAAATCCCATATTGACGGGTCGATGAAATTCCTGTCACCGGAAAAAGCCATTGAGATTCAGGAGGCCCTGGGGTCCGACATAATGATGGTACTGGACACCTGCATCCCATATCCCGCCACAGAAAAAGAGGTGATAGATGCGACAAACCTCACCAGTCGCTGGGCCAAACGCTGTCGCGATATACAAAACCGTGAGTCCGGGCAGCTGCTGTTTGGTATTGTTCAGGGCGGGATGTATCCCCATCTCCGCGAAATGGCGGTTGAGCAGTTACTTGAAATCGGCTTCGACGGTTACGCCCTGGGCGGCCTTTCTGTGGGCGAACCACGTCAGGAGATGTACGACCTCACCGAACATGGCGCGGCCCTGCTCCCCAAGGAACACGCCAAGTATGTAATGGGGGTTGGCACCCCGCAGGATCTGGTGGAATGTGTGTATCGCGGAGTGGATATGTTTGACTGTGTAATGCCCACTCGCAACGCTCGCAATGGAATGCTCTTTACTTCAAAGGGTAGGCTTGTTATAAAAAATGCGCGGTTTAAATCCGACCCCTTACCGGTGGATGAGAGTTGTGATTGCTACACCTGTCGGAATTTTTCCAGGGCCTACTTACGCCATCTCTACACCAGCCGGGAAATTTTATCGTCACATTTAAACACCATTCATAATCTCCACTATTTTGTGGGCCTAATGACTGACATCCGACAGGCCATTGACGAGGATCGCTTCCCCAGGTTTCGCCAAGAGTTTTACGCAAAATTGGAACAATAGAGCAGGACAGGACTCATAGAAAGAGGCATTGCTCCAGCCGTGAAAGAGTTATTTTTTTGAAAACGCCATCACTAACCGTTATTTTAGGGTTGTGAAAATAAATATGAATAAAAAAACAGGAGAACAATAATGACAAGCTTAGCCTTATCCGTAGCCACAGCCCATGCCGCAGCAGGCTCCGCAGCCCCAGGCAGCGGAGCCATAATTCAGCAATTTGCCCTGATGGGCGCCATATTTGCTGTATTCTACTTTCTGCTGATTCGTCCGCAACAAAAGAAGGTAAAGGCACAGCAGGATTTCCTTAACGCCCTGCAAAAGGGAGCCGAAGTGGTTACAACGGGTGGAATTTACGGTAAGGTCACCGGCCTCACCGACACGGTTGTCACCCTAGAGATTGCCGACAAACTTCGGGTCAAAGTGGCCCGTCACGCCATCACCCCCCTGCCGACTGCCAGCGAAGCCTCCGGCCAATGCACATCTGGCGGTTGAGCCATTAAAAAATAATATTGCCGGGTGCGATAAACAGACAAAAAAAGGCTGATCTCCATACTGAGATCAGCCTTTTTTTATTGGCGCTGGTTGGATCAGTCTTGGCGAGTAACCCGTATGACTCAATACGGACACCGCTGTGGTTAAAGCGTTTTTAATGTCCCCCCATAACATCAGCGATCACCCCTTTCAACTCCTCCAGGGTGAAGGGTTTTACCAGGTTTCCACTAAAACCATACTCCCGAAATTGACTCATAACAGGGTCGTTGGAATAACCGCTGGAGACAATAACCCTGGCTAGTGGATCAAGGCGCAACAGCTCAGCAACGGCGTCCCTCCCCCCCATGCCGCCGGGGATGGTCAAATCCATAAGAACCAGATCAAAGCCATTACCTGAGGCCAGCGCCTCCTGATACAGGGCCATTGCCTCTTCACCATCGCCAGTTACCTCAGCCCGGTGCCCCAAAACCCGGCACATCTCCACCCCAAGTTGCTGGATCATCTCCTCATCATCCATGATTAAAATTTTAAAATTTTTCTGCGCCGCCACTGTCGCCCGTTTAGCCGGGGCAACCGCTTTTGTTTTACCCACTTCGGATACCGGTAGCTTTATGGTAAACTCTGTCCCTGCCTCAAGCTCAGAGACAACCGACAGGATACCGCCATGCTTTTTAATTACGGAGTGACAAATAGCAAGTCCAAGACCACTACCCTTTTCTTTTGTCGTAAAATAAGGGTCAAAGATTTTGTCCAGAATATCAGGCGCAATGCCAGGCCCATCGTCCCTTATACTGAGCTGGACACACCGCTTTAGATCCTGACAATTTTCACAATTTCTGGCCGAAACGGTAATGCGTCCCCCATCACCCATCGCCTGTCGGGCATTAATAATGATATTCTGAATCACCTGACCCACCTGACCCGGATCAATATCCACCGCCCACAGGTCATCCGAGACATCCAGCACATAACTCACCGTACTACCCCGCAGAACAAAGCCTACACTATCATCTATTATCTCAGCCAGTTCCGTTGTTTCACGGACAGGATCCCCCCCGGTTGAAAAGGTCAGGAGCTGCTGGGTCAGATGTTTTGCCCGAAACGATGCCTTTTCTGCCTCAGCCAACAACTGGTCGACAGAATTATCCTCCCCAAGCGTGAGACGGGCAAGATTAATATTCCCTAAAATTGCCGCCAGAAGATTATTAAAGTCATGGGCAACACCTCCGGCCAAAACCCCCACCGACTCAAGCTTCTTGACCTTGAGCATTTCCTGCTCCAAACGATAGCTCTCCGTCACATCACGAAAGACGAGAACCACCCCAACGATATTACTCCCAGGGTCAAATATGGGGGCGGCACTATCTGCAATATTAAGGCGACTGCCATCCCGGGCAACCAAAATCGTCCCATCCCCTAAATCAATACGCAGGCCAGACTGCAACACTGTAAGGGCTGGGTTAGCACAGGGCTGATTACTCCTGCCATCATAAATCTGTAACACATCACCAAGGGGACGACCCCGAGCTTCATCCTGATTCCAACCGGTGAGTTCCTCCGCCACCCGGTTAAGCAGAACAATATTGCCCTGACGATCCGTGGTGATAACACCATCCCCAATACTGCGCAGGGTAATCGCCAACTGCTCCTTCTCCGCCGCCAACCTCTCAGCGAAACGTTTTTGGGCATTTATATCGCGACACACCGCCAGTACACATTCATCACCATCGTAGTTAAAGGGACGTAGAGAAACATCAAGCCAGATCAACTCCCCATCCTTTCTCTTTGCCTGCCACTCAAAGCGCTGGGGGGTATCCTCGGTCACACAGGCAACCAGCTTCGTGGCCTCCGCCGAGGTATAAAGGTGTCTCCCTGAGCTCAAATCACCGATGGTCATACCAGCCAACACCTCCTGCCTGGTATAGCCGTATATTTCAAAAACCGCATTATTAAGCCCAAGAACCTTCCCGTTCCTGGCATCATGGATAAAGATGGCATCGCTGGGGGCATTAAAAATGGCCTTATACTTTTTCTCCCGGTTTATGAGGGCAGTGACCATCTTCTCCACATCATCCTTTACCGTGGCAAGTTCCAGGATAAAATTTCCGTTAATTTCCGCCTGTAAATCTCCCAGGGAGATCTCTTCGGCAAACTTGGCTATACGCAGTATGGGAGCAATAATAAGATGTTGAAACCCCCAGGCAAATGCCGAGGCGATCAAAAAAACCACAAGGAGAACCATCAGGTTAAGGCGAACAAAAAGCTCCCGCGGCGCAAAGAGTTCGGAGCGTTGCATACTGATGCCAACATAGGCAGCCCAGGGTTTATAGTAAGAAACAATGGCAATTTGTTGCCCCTCCATATTTTCGTAGGCAACCAGGGTTTGCGCCCCTGCAATCTTCTTGAAAAAATCAGCAAAGCCCTTATCCTCTACACTGGTAAAATCTTCTGACAATAAAATCTCACCTGTTTTATTTATGACAAAGGCAAAGCCACTCTGCTTGTAGGTAAAGGCACTCAGTGTCTCCAAGCCCTGTTTTTTTATCTCCTGCAGGTGGGCCTGAGAGTCTTCAAGTCCAACCCTCTTTAATGTCTCATAGCGCCTGTCAATGGGCCCCACAAGAGACTCAAGTTCTGCCGTTAAAACCTCCTCACCAAATCTTGACGTCAGATCGGTAATAATAGTCACCCCAGCAAAAAATAGGGGTAGCGACATCACCAGAACCAAGACCGTGATGGCAACCATAAAGAGGGATTGAATCGATTTAAAACAACTCTTATTGAATCGTGAAAAGAGCATCTATTTTAGCACCATATCTACCGCCTCAAGGGCTGAAACAGGAATATAAATATTAAATTTTGCTGCCGCTTGCAAATTCACAAAGGCGATCTGCTTTGCCGGCCGTGGCACGGTTTGCTCAATACTGGTTACCCCAGAAAAAATATCCGCCGTCATTTCTGCTGCCTGCGCGCCACAATACCTGAAGGGGTTATACAGACCTGCGACAATATTCCCCTCTTTTGCATAACGATCAAGGTCCTCCGCCTCAATATCCAGAGCAAAAGCACTAATGACGGGAAGACCACTTGCGGCAAGCTCCTTGCTCTTTTTGAAAGAGCCGACAATACCCCCAAATGCCTCTATCTTTTTGTCACGAAGAGTAGCAAGAACCGAGTCAACCCCAAGGGCAAGATCGAGGAAATGAATGGTTATTCCATGCCGTTCGTCCGGGGAGAGATTATCGTAGGCAAGCTTGAAAATTTGATCGGCGGGGATACGGGAATCGTATACATAGGCGTACCGCTTGAGATTTGGCAAAACAAGATGCGCCAAACGTAAAACCTTTTCGGGGGGAAACATCACATACACCCCGGAAAGATTCGTTTGCGGGGCGCGGGTCAGAGAGGGGAGCATTTGCAAAGCTGCAGACTTTAAAACCGGCACAAAGAGTTGCGGAGTAGATGTCTCTTTTAACTTGGAACGGGCATAGATTGAGACCCAACCACAGGTAACAATCATGTCCGCCTTATCCTGCCACTCTGCAACTGCATCCATCACATCCGGAACCGAAGATTTATCGGCAGACCTGGTCAGAATATCCACATACCTAACCTGCTCTCCCTCCTTAAACCCTAGACTTGCCATGGTCTCCTTAAAGCCATTAACCACCGTAGCCCAGTAGGACGGGGCAATTCGGTAACGGATAAAGACCACCGTTTTTGGCTCGGCATGGAGAACGCAGGGCGCGAGCAGACAGAGACAGACAAGCAATAGTAACGACAACCGTCTGAACATATTGAAAAAGCCCCCCCTCTATAATTATTTTCCCCTGCACCATAGTATAGGTGGATAAGGGACTCCAGGTCAAGCAACTTCACCGATGCGCCAAGCCCTCAAACCTAGTTGCTTCTCCAGTATTGATAATTATTGTTGACTAGGCCACAGCTATGGGTTACCCTTATATAAATAAGAATCAATCTTAACTACAAGATGGTCGTATATGCAGAACCACAAAGCAAATAAGCCCGATTTTCGCCAACTCAAAAAGCTCTGCTATGAGGCTGGCATGAAGTTGACTCAGCAACGGCTGGAAATTTTCAACGAGCTACTCAGCGCCACAGATCATCCATCAGCCGAAACAATTCATCGCAGGTTGCTGGAAAGGATGCCAACCGTGGCACTCGATACGGTTTACCGGGCCCTGACGACATTTGAGGAGCTTGGCCTAGTGCAAAGGCTACATATTGCCAATGAACGAACCCTATTTGACCCGGTAATTGCCACCCACCATCACTTTATTTGCACCCAGTGAAAAAGGTTGAGGATCTTTACTGGCAAGATTTTGATAAAAGCATATTGCCGACTGACGTTGCCAAGCTAGGAACAGTAACATCTCGCCACCTGGAATTACACGGGGAGTGCCACACCTGCCGCAAGATGCGACATTAATTTCTCACATGATCTTACCTAATATTAAATATTAAATTTATAGACTTCTGCATCGTGCAGACCTAACATTATAACAACTCATAACTATAACGGAGAATTACAAATGGCTAACCAAAAGAAGTTGACCAACAACACCGGGGCACCTGTTGCCGACAACCAAAATGTAATGACCGCAGGTCCACGTGGCCCCATGCTACTCCAGGACGTCTGGTTTCTGGAAAAGCTGGCCCATTTTGACCGCGAGGTAATCCCGGAGCGGCGGATGCACGCCAAGGGGTCTGGGGCCTACGGAACCTTCACCGTAACCCACGACATTACAAAATATACCAAGGCCAAAATCTTTTCAGAGATTGGCAAGAAGACTGAGCTATTCACCCGTTTTTCCACCGTTGCCGGTGAACGGGGAGGAGCTGATGCTGAACGGGACATCCGTGGTTTTGCCCTTAAATTCTACACCGAAGAGGGGAACTGGGATCTGGTGGGCAACAATACTCCAGTATTTTTCCTCCGCGACCCCTTAAAATTCCCCGACCTAAACCATGCGGTAAAAAGAGACCCGCGCACCAATATGCGTAGTGCCAAGAACAACTGGGATTTCTGGACCTCGTTACCTGAAGCATTGCACCAAATCACCATCACCATGAGTGATCGCGGCATTCCAGTCTCATACAGACATATGCACGGCTTTGGCAGTCACACCTTCAGCTTTATTAATAGCGACAACGAACGTTATTGGGTGAAGTTTCACTTTCACACCAAGCAGGGCATCAAGAATCTCACCGATGCCGAGTCCGAGGCCATGATAGGCAAATGTAGGGAAAGCCACCAGGCCGACCTCTACGACAGCATTGAAAAGGGAGATTTCCCCAAATGGACGATGTTTGTCCAGATAATGCCAGAAAAAGAGGCCGCCGATTGCCCTTACAACCCCTTTGACCTTACCAAGGTCTGGTATCATAAGGATTATCCGCTGATCGAGGTTGGCGAACTTGAGTTAAATCGCAACCCTGAGAATTATTTTGCTGAAGTTGAACAATCCGCCTTTAATCCTGCCAGTGTTGTACCAGGTATTAGCTTCTCGCCCGACAAGATGTTACAAGGTCGCCTCTTTTCCTACGGCGATGCCCAGCGCTACCGCCTCGGCGTAAACCACCAACAGATTCCGGTCAATGCCCCACGCTGTCCATTTCATAACTATCACCGTGATGGTGCCATGCGGGTTGACGGCAACCATGGTTCCACCATTGGCTATGAGCCAAACAGCTATGGTGAGTGGCAGGAACAACCAGATCAGAGCGAGCCACCTCTCAGTGTTGAAGGAATGGCAGACCACTGGAACCACCGGGAAGATGACGATTATTACAGCCAACCGGGCAAGCTCTTTCGCTTGATGAGTGCCAAGGAGCAACAGGTTCTTTTTGAAAATACGGCGCGCGCCATTGGTGATGCCCCAGACGAGATCAAACATCGGCATATCAGTAACTGCATGCAGGCCGACCCCGCCTATGGTAAGGGTGTAGCTAAAGCCCTTGGCTTACCAACAAACTAATTTTTAAAAACAATAAGGAGACATAAAAAAATGGCATCATTGAAAAATAGCCAAACCGAAAAAAATATACTCACCGCCTTTTGCGGTGAGTCCCAGGCCCGTAATCGCTACACCTATTTTGCCTCAAAGGCTAAAAAGGAAGGATATGTCCAGATATCAGAGATCTTCACCGAAACCGCCGACCAGGAGAAGGAACATGCCAAACGTCTGTTTAAACTCCTTGAGGGTGGCGAGGTGGAAATTTTAGCCACCTTTCCCGCTGGAGTTGTCGGCACAACCGCCGAGAACCTGATGGATTCAGCAGGTGGTGAAAACCATGAGCATACCGTTATGTACCCTGAGTTTGCCGTGACGGCCAGAGAGGAGGGCTTTGCTGACATTGCCAGAATCTTTGAGGCCATTGCTGTTGCTGAAAAACAGCATGAAAAACGCTACCTTGACCTACTTGCCAACATCAAGGGCGATAAGGTGTTTAAGCGTGACACCGAGGTCACCTGGCGCTGCCGAAACTGTGGTTACCTGCACACCGGCAAAAAAGCCCCAGAGAAATGCGCCGCCTGCGACCATGCCAAGGCTCATTTTGAGTTACTGGGCGAGAACTGGTAGGGCTACCAATGGGTAGTTGTATAAAAAAAGGGGGATTGCTCTTTTAAGCAATCCCCCTTTTTTTATTCTGATTACCAACCCGCACCCCGAGCAGCATCACTGAGCCAGCAGGTGCAGGTAAAAGGTATGTTGCCCTTTTAACTACGCCATAGACCATGCAAATTACAGTAGGCCCGTGCCTTGACACCATCCTCATCAACCGGAAAAAAGGCCGTGGGCTTATCGCTTGGAGTTAAATTATGGCGGTAAACTTTCGGGCCGGCAACCAGCTCAATCCACTCAATGTAATGATCATCGCCCATGGGATGATCCACCGAACCCACCGTAACCTGCCAGACCCCATCCTTTTTTGTCAAAACAGGAACATGTTTTTCCTGGGCAGCATCGGTGGAATTTTCTTCCATATAGGTCATCACCTGGGCGCAACATTTCAGCGTCCCGCCAGCCTTATGGACAACCTCAACAACATTGCCACATTTGTCACATTTATACACACCCATTGCTTCTGCCATGCTGAATCCTCGCTTAAATAAAATAGTATCAGTTAAAATAGCCTAGTTAATAATTCTTACTAATTAGGCTAGCGAAGTCAATCTAAATTATTTTTTAATCTGTACCCTCCGGATTAAGCCATGCTCATGCCAGTCAATAGCTACGGATGTAAATAAAAGAACCTCCATATTGGGGTTTGCCTGTTCCAGAGGATTACCATTCAAGGACTGCACCTCCGCCACGGTAAATACAATATTTTCAAGCCCTGGAGCCATATACTCCAGCTCATCGCCGGGACGAATCACGTTGCGCACCTCAATTATCACAGGCTCGCCAACTTTGCGGATAATGGCGGCAGGCACATACTCCTGGGTTACCTTCGGCCCGGTGTAGAGCATATTCTCCGCCCCCACAGAACCATCAAAAAAATTCTCTGAATAACCCCTGGAACCAAGCTTCATAATTTCTGTCATAAAAACATCAGGCAGAACCGGGTCTACCACACCCGCTTTGATCTGCTCGTTAATATAATCCAGTGCCGCCCGATAAATCCAGACAATCCCCCCGGCGTAGTAGATGCCCTTCATCCGTCCTTCAAGCTTAATGGAATCAATCCCAGCCTTGACCATCTCGGGTAAACGCGCAAGTAGACAGAGATCTTTGGAGTTAAAGATATATACCCCACGCGCATCCTCCTCCACCGGGAAGTATTCACCGGGGCGTTTTTCCTCTTCAAGGCGATAATTATAGCGACACGGATGGGCGCAGGCCCCCTTGTTGGCATCACGACCGGTGAGATAATGACTGAGCATACAGCGCCCAGAGTAAGAGATACACAGCGCGCCATGGACGAAGACTTCTATTTTAAGATCGGTGGCTGCGTTGACCTCAACCATCTCGGCAAAGGATAACTCCCTAGCAAGATTGACTCTTGTGGCACCCATATCCTGCCAGAACAGAGCCGACTCGCTATTGGTAATATTGGCCTGGGTGGAGATATGAATATGCAGATCCGGCACTGTGCGCCGAGCAATTCTAAAGATCCCAGGATCAGATACAATCAGCCCATCCACCCCGGCAAGACCAAGACTGAGCAGATAGTCCGGGAGGGCATCAAGATCACGATTGTGGGCCATAATATTGACTGTGACAAAGATCCGGACATTACGCGCATGGGCAAAAAGCACCGCCTCACGAATCTCGTCAATCTCGAAATTCGTGGCCTTGGCCCGAAGCCCAAACTTCTTGCCACCAAGATACACGGCATCCGCGCCATAATGGATGGCGGTTTTTAATTTTTCAAGACTCCCGGCAGGGGCAAGGAGTTCGGTGGAGGGGGATGGAATCATTTTTTTTCGTAGTTTCTTAATTCTTAATTCTGGATTCTGGATTCTGGATTCTGGATTCTGGATTCTGGATTCTGGATTCTGGATTCTGGATTCTGGATTCTGGATTCTGGATTCTGGATTCTGGATTCTGGATTCTGGATTCTGGATTCTGGATTCTTATA
>JAJRUT010000098.1 GCA_024277655.1 Deltaproteobacteria bacterium
CATGGGCCTGTCTGGGTATAAAATTTTTACATGGATGGACAGGCTGGACAGGCTGTTTTCTTTTTTTTTATCCTGCCCATCCTGTTTATCCATGTAAATAACCTACGCCTGGGTGTTACGGATCTCCGCAAGTAACTCCCTGCCGCCATTATTCAGGGTGGCAAGGCCGAGCATCTCACCGAGTTTTTCGGCCATTGCCCGGTCGCCGGTGACAGTGTCCTTAATCATGGTCTTGCCGTCAAGGCTGACAAGGCCACCGGTGAGGCTGATTTCGTCGCCATTTAAGCTGGCCATGGCAAAGGCCGGAATAGAGCAGCCACCCTCCATGGTGCGGAGAAAGGCGCGTTCGGCCAGAAGGCAGGATTCGCTGTCGGGATTATTCAGACATTCCCGGATGATCTGGAGTTTTTCGCTGGACAGGGTTGTCGCAGATTCAATGGCGATACAGCCTTGACCAACAGGGGGGATAAATTCAGCCTTAGCAAAATGTTTGACAATCATATCCTCCATGTCCATCCGGTGCACCCCGGCAAAGGCCAGGAGGATACCATCACAAAGGCCGTCCTGCATTTTGGCAACTCTGGTTTGCAGATTGCCACGGATATCCACTGTCTTGATATGGGGGTAGAGTCTGCTGAGGAGCGCTAGACGCCGCACGGAAGAGGTACCGATGACGATCTCTTTACTGGTGTCGTCAATATCAAGATCCTTGTTGTCACTGAGCAGGACATCATTCGACTGCTCCCGGTCGGTGAAGGCAATTAGCTGAAAAATATCCGGCAGGATGGAGGGCATATCCTTGGCGCTATGCACAGCAATATCAATGGTGCCATCGGCAAGCTGTTGCTCCAGTTCTTCGGTGAACACGCCTTTTGAGCCAATTTTGGCGATGGAGGTGTCCAGCACCTTGTCGCCAATGGTTTCCATGGTGATAAGCTCAACCTCAAGACCGTGGGCCTTGAGACGGTCTTCAACATAGTGGGTTTGCCACATGGCCAGAGGTGATTTGCGGGAGCCAACTTTTATAACGGTCATAAGATATATCCTGTGGAACTTGATTATATTGGTTAGCTCTTATTGACCATTTACAGAGCTTTGCGTCAACAGGGGATGGCAAATTATCACGGTTTCGGTTTGAAAACAGGGGATATGCCCGCAGGCTTTTGGCTGGGTGGGCATAAAAAAAGGATTGACGCAATAAACTGCGCCAATCCTTGCAAAAATGCGGTAATTCTACCGGCAGACTTGGGGTTGATCAAAAATCTTCAAAATCATCATCACCAAAGGGGATCACATCTTCAGCGGTCTTGCTCTTTGCTGCAGGCTGGGGGAGGGCTTTTGCCTGGGGGGTGCTCTGTCTTCTTTGGGGTTGGGGTGCTTGGCGGGGGGCTTCGGCCTGCGCTCCGGCTGTTTGTATTCCCACCAGTTGCGACAGGACGATCACAACCTGCTGTACCACCTCTGATTGACTAACGACCTCGTTGGTGGCGGCGGCTGTCTCTTCGGCGGCGGCGGCGTTGCGCTGGATAACAGAGTCCATTTCGGTGATGGTATTATTGATCTGGCTGACCCCTTCGGCCTGCTCGGAGGAGGCCACACTGATCTCGTTAATCAGGGTGCTGATTTTGGTGGTGTTTTCGGCCACAGCGTTAAATTCATCGGTGGTTCTGGAGACAAGGTTTGCCCCGGTCTTGACCTTGGCGCTGGTTTTTTCAATCATTCCTGAGGTCTCACTGGCAGCATCTGCCGCCCGCATGGCAAGGTTGCGCACCTCATCAGCCACCACGGCAAAACCAGCCCCTGCCTCTCCAGCCCTGGCTGCTTCAACTGCTGCATTCAATGCCAGCAGGTTGGTTTGAAAGGCAATCTCGTCAATGGTCTTGATGATTTTTGAGGTTGCTTCACTGGCCTGGGTAATATCATCCATGGAAACGGTTAGCTCTTCCATGGATGATGTCGCCCGTGCCACCACGGTTGTCGTATCCTGCATAAGGGTGTTGGCCTGGCCGGCATTGTCGGAGTTTTGCCTGGTTTGGGAGGCCAGTTCCTCAACTGCCGCCGAAGTCTCCTCAATGGAGGCCGCCTGTTCTGAGGCACCTTCAGCCAAACTCTGGCTACCAACTGACATGGAAACGATCACCTCGTTTGTCTGCTGCACCGAGCTTGATAATTGATTCACGGCCCGACCCAGTTGGTTGCTGATCATTCTGGCAATAAGGGTGGATATTAGCAAAATAATAACGATGGTGACAAGGGTGGCGATGATAATGATGTTCTTGCCACGGGACACAGATGTTCTGGTTTGTGCTGCAGTGCTGTCAAACATGGCTTCGACTTCAGCGAGGATATTGTTCAGGTTTTCTTCAACTATATGGATATTTACCTTGGCCGGGGTGAAGAGCTTATTGGCCTGAAATGTTGTAATGGTCGAATCTGCCTGTATTTGCTCGGCCAGGGACTCAAAGAGGCTGAAATAGGTATTGAAATTGCCGAGTAGCTCCCTGGTGTATCTGGAGGCATCTGCTGAAAGCTCGTCATCATTGGCAATAAAGGTTTGTAGCTTATCTACCTCTTGCAGGATCTGCTCTTTTTCCCTGGCAAATTTCACCAGATACTTGCGCTGTTTTTCGGAGTTGCCGATATTAATAAAAAAATCTTTCTCGTAGCGTCTGGCCATCAGGCTGTCGACCCTGATGTCTTCAATGAGAAGTAACATGGGGGTGTCGGAAGTAGTCATCATAATGACTCTTTCATTAATCTTATTAAACTGGTTGATGGCGCCAAGGCTCATAAGGATGATGGTTAGAAGGGGCAGGGCAAAGCCGACCCGAAGAAGCTTTTTGATATCCCAGTTTCGCATAAACTTTGTTCCTGTGGCTAAGGGTTAGAATGAAGGCGTGATTCTGTGTCTGCTTCAAGTATATGAAATCCGGAGGTGGAAAAGAAACTTTTTTTTTGGGTCATGACATAAATCTTGCTTCATTGCCGGTTCCTGACGTTTTAGACCTTCCTGGCCACCTGTTTCTTGCCGGGTTTTACTTCCTGCCATAATTTATCTGTAGCAAAACATCGTAAGCCCCAGCGCAACCAGCCCAGAACTGAAAAGGCCAGCCATAATCCCCAGGCGAGCATGGTGCCTGAAATTTCGTCCTTTATCGTATAATGACTGCCATCTTCGTCAAGCCAGATGGTGCGTTTGAGGGAGAGATTGTCGGGGGCCGGGTTTTCAGTGCCACGTTTTCTTGTTTCGATAATAAGGGGTGTGGTCTGTTTGAGCAGATAGGTGGGGAGACCATGCCGTTTTTGCGGGAGGGAGGTTTGGCTCGGGTCAATGGCTATGCCATCTTTGATGCTTACGGTGCGCAAGTTGTTTTGGGCCTCCAAACACCAGATTTCCTCGCGGGGCTATGGGGCAGTTGACTCGGCAGGCTGAGTTTGCTGGTGAAAACGTTGATTCTGGTGATCAGGGTAATGACAAAGTTGCCAGGCCGGATCTGGGTACGGATCTGCTTTCCGGCATCAAGGCTGTCCTCCGTTTTGCTCTCCGGCTCTAACAGTCTGAGGCCAATGGTGGAGACTACCTGGCAAGGTGACCCAGGAGTCGGCAAACAGTTCGACCGTGAGGGTGAACAGCGCGGCCTTTTGTTTGATCTCAATACTGAGGCTTGTGGGCCAGCGACATTCTCGCTCCTGACCGTTATAGATATGGGGGCAGTCGTTATCCTCATGCCCGTAAGACACCCACCCCTGCCAGCCCTGTAGCGATTCGGGCGGGATCACTGGTTTGGCTAGGGCGACGTGGCCCAGAAAAAATAAACTAAAGAAAACAGCGTAAACAACATGGCGGTATCGGGCTGAATTAAACATAGATGATCCTTTTCTCCACTTCTTTACCTTACTCTCAGTAATGTTCGGTTAGAATCTTGCAATTTACTCAGAAAACGGGTTCAAGGTTTATCCAAGTCCGCTTGAACTTGAAATTGCTTGATTTCCAGGACTTTTTCGCCGTCACTGGTTGGATCATGCGAGATTCCTCGCAAAGACTGATCCAACCAGTGCCAACAAAAAAGACCCAAAATGCTACGCAATTTCCAGAATACCGCTCCCTTGGATAAACCTTGAACCCTTGCAGGTAGCGAAGACTTCGAACTCCCAACCTGACACCGCAGCACTTCTCTATCTTCTCAAACAGAGACATACTCCGTAATATCAACCTCATCAATCTGTTCAGTTTGCATATGTTGTTTAGCGTACTGCAAGTAGAGTCCCGAGGTCAAAAAGAGGTTGAAAAGATCCGGACAGATATGACGATCCTTTTTCATAAAAGACATAATCTTGAGACATTGGCCCAGTTTTTTTGGTTTTTTATAGGGTCTGTCGGTGGCGGAGAGGGCCTCAAAAATATCAGCAATGGCCATGATACGTTCCGGAAATGACAGCTCCTTGCCGGTGAGACAGCGGGGGTAACCTGTGCCATCGAGTTTTTCGTGGTGGTTACCGGCCCAACTGGGAACCCGGCGGATTTCCTTCGGGAAGGGCAGGCTTGAGAGCATATTGATGGTCTGCACCACATGGTCGTTGATCTTGTAGCGTTCTTCGGTGGTTAAGGTGCCTTTGGCTATGCCAAGGTTGTATAGCTCCCCCTGATTATAGAGGAGTTGCGGCTTCTCCATGCAAAACTCTGGCTGGTTTATCTCTTTTTTGAGGTAATGGAAGAGATGGAAGTCCTTGTCAGCCAGCAGAGTTTCGGTGCGGGGCAGGGCTGGTGCCGGTTCAGAGAAGCGGGTCAGTTCATCATCAGACAACCCGAGGCGATCATCAAAATGACGTTGCCATGTCTGTTTTGCTATGGTTGCCAAGCGCTCCCTACAGGTTGAATTCATTACTTCCCCACCAAGATTACATCGGCTAATAAAGGCAAAGTCAGCCACTAGTTCCTGCTTGCGATTCTCAAGGTCTTTTCGGGAGTTTTTTTCAAACTCAGGGGTCGCGATAACATCTTGCAAATAGCTGATTTCAGCGTCACGCCACAGGATCTCAAAGCGGCTACGCACCTCATGGATGCGGTTGTAAATTGTTTCAAGTTTAGTGGCCTTGTCCACCACATACTCAGGCGTCGTTACCTTGCCGCAGTCGTGGAGCCAGGAGGCTACATGCAGTTCATATTTTTCGTCGTCGGAGAGGCTAAAATTGGTAAAGGCCGGGTCGTTTGAGGCTGAAGCGGCTTCAGCCAGCATGGATGACAGTACCGGCACCCTCTGGCAATGGCCCCCGGTGTAGGGGGATTTCGTATCAATGGCACTGGCAATAAGGCGGACAAAGGAGTCAAACAGATCTTTTTGGGCCCGGAGGAGACGGTTGTTGTCAAGGGCAAGGGCGGCATTGGAGGAGAGGGCCTCTACGTAGGCGGTTTTGGAGCTTGAAAATGGCTGAATTGTCCCCGCATCTGACCGGGCATTGACCAGATGGAGGATACCGATCATCTCATTCTGACGGTTTAACAGGGGGATAACGAGGACGGATTGGCACTTGTAGTTTTGGCCCTGGTGGAGCGAGGTGATGGCAGAAAAATCCAGGGACTCGGCCCGCAGGTCAGGGCAGGAGTAGGATATTCTATTGCTGTTGACCTTGTTCTCAACGAATTTGTTGTTAGCGTTTAGGGGAATGGGCTTGGAGTCTATCTGCCTATCACTTTCCCCGCCATAATGGCTCTGAATTTGTTTGTTTTTACTTAGTACATAGGTCAGGGAACCCTCGTCATCGCTGACAAGACCGATGCCTCCCCCGTCTGCCCGGCACACATGAACGGCTTCATCAAGAATCATCTCAAGGACGCGCTCCATTCTTTTTTCAGCCGATAGGGCTCTGGCGATTTCAACAAAACGGGAGATTGCCGACTGCATAATCTCCATATTGCCTGCCAGTTCATCTACTTCCTTAATAGCAGAGGTGATGGCTATTGGTGTATCCAGTTTGAACTTACGGATGGCGGCGGATTGGTCTGATAAATCCTTCAGGGCCATGGACACCCGTTTACTGAACACAAGGCCAATGGCTATGGCAAGACAGATGGCCACGCCCAGGATGACAATACTGCGTATTCTGGCAGCCCTGGCATCGGCCATAATTTCAGAAAAAGGGGAGAGCATGGCAATAAAGACATCATGGCGATTGCTGATCTGGGGCAGACGTTGCACCCTGCCAAGCCACTTGGCACCATTCACTGTCAGGGTGAGAGTTTTCTTCAGGTCTTGGCCTTTGCTGAAAACAGAATACATCTCCCGCAGGGCCGGGGTTTTGATCTCAGCAAGATTCAGGCTGAGGTTGTTGTTGGTCTGATTTTTTCTAACCCGTGTTTCAAGGACAGTCGGGTCAGAGGAGAGGAGAACGAGCCCATCTTCCCGAAAGAGCAGAAGCTCCGTGGATGGTGTATGGCGTTGTTCTCTTAGTACGGTGACAAGTTTTTGAATGGAAATGTCAACACCAACTACACCGCTGTGGCCTACAAGTTGTTTGGCGATGGTGTAACCGATATGACCTGCGGTGTGAAATTGGTAGGAGTCGGTGACATAGGTGGCTGATGTGGTCATGGCTCCCTGATACCACGGACGCTGCCGGGGGTCATAGGTGGAGTTCGTATCTTGCCTCTGGCCCAAGAGGAGGAGTTCTGCATTAAAAAAGGAGTGGTTGACACGGATGGTCTTATTTTGGTGGGTGATTTCCTTGAGATAGAATGCGGTGCCATCCGGCCCCTTGATGCGGGAAAGAAATTCGCTGTCTTTTTCCACCTTTGACAACATATAGAAACTGCCATCGTCATGACCAACGTAGACGGCTGAAACACCCTCCACCGCCTTAATGAATTGGGTCATATAGGCCAGATAATCCTGATACTTATGCCTATTGCCTTTGGACAGATTTGGTAGTTCAGAAGTGATCTCGACAAAGGTGCGGATCGGGATAAGCATGGAGGCCAGTTTTTCATCGGTGAGAAGAGCAGTCTGGCTGAAAATCTGGCTCACCTTCGCCAGGGTCGATTGCTTTTGGGTTTCAAATGAATAGAGGGTCAGAATGACACCCAGGACGATAAGAAGCAGGGTTACCAGAGAGCCTATGGCCATTTGCAGGGAGATCCGGAGGGATGAGCGCTTAGCCATAGGAGTCCATTAAGGGTGAAAGAGGATTTATGGTATAAGGCTACCTTTATCCTTATACCTTGATTTGCGCCAAGCGTTTTAAGGCGTCTTGCTGTGACGTTGACAATGTTGTCTTATCGAGATCATTCAGGCCGGATTTGACCTCTGCCATGGTCTGGCGCAACTGACCAATATTGGTATTGATCACCGTCACAAAATCCTGCAAGGTGTCCCCGTCTCTCAGGATGACCTTAACGGTTAGATCTCCTGCGCCTACACGCTCAATATCCTGTTCCACCCGGTAGAGGGGGCCGGCAATTTTTTGGGGCAGAAAGAGGGCCAGGAACATGCCGCTCATAAGGCTCACAGCCGATCCAGCCAGGATCACCGGCATGAGCAGGTCGCTAACCCGGCGGACGGTGATATGGGCGGAGTAAAAAGAGTCCCCAAGCTCCCTGTTGGAGTAGAAATAGAGGACAATTGCCGCCACAACCCCACTAAGGAGAACTGTGCCCATGATGCGGATAAGGAGCCAGCGTTGGAAGTTTTTCTTGACGTTGATATTGAGAGATTTTCTTTTATGTTGTTTTTGCATTGTTTTATACCTTTTGGTCAAAAGTTGCGGTGGCAACCGAGGCAGAGGGCCTTACGGTTTTCGCGAATGAGACGGAAATGGTTATTAGCGGCATGGGGCTCGTGGCAGGACATGCAGGTTAAACGACCATCGGCGAGGGTCGTGTAATCATCTGGTATGGTCATGCCCTTTTTGGCTTTGACATCCACCGGGTGGGAGAGTTTGCCTTTCGAACTGGGATGACAGCTGATACATACCGTTATGGTCAGTTCATAAGGATTTGTTAGGGGAAGATGTTGATTGGGTAATTCGCTGGTGTTGGTAGTAGCCTTGGTGTCAGGGCCATTACGGAAACCAAGGAGCATGGTTACCGGTTGGTTGGCAGTAAAGGAGACAAATATTTGCTTGTTGTTTTTAAAAAAAATAGGCGTTAGTTCTATATTTCCGGTGGGTTCCGGAGTTACGGGGGGAGGGGACGAAAAAAAATCATGGGTGGAAAAGGATATGGTTGGGGAAGTTACTTCATTACCAAATATGTCCTGTGATACAGCTGCCACCATATAGGTCTTCTTTCTTTCAAGGCCGGTTATGATAATTTCATGTTTTGTTGACCAGCTAGGGTCTGATTCGCTGGTTGCCTCTATTTTATTCTGACCGTACATAAGTTTGCCGTTACAGATTCGGTCTGTATGCCAGGTGATATTCGCAGAAATAAACACACCCTGTTTGACTTCGCGAACCTTGATATCTAAAATTTTGGCATCTTCCTGCGGGATGGGAAAATGGGTAATCTGAGCAAGTGATGGGATGATTATTTCCTGCTCTAAAATCTGACTGTTCTTGTTTCTGGCCTGCACGGAAAGAATGAGGTTGTCTGAGTTGTCTGGCAGTTCAAACCAATGTTCGTCAGCAAGGGTATATATTTTTTTAAACCATTTAATTTCTGCTTTGGGTTCATTGGTGACATTATTTTGGGTACTGATAACCTGTTTAACATGGCATTTGGCGCAATAATTTTCACGAACGGGGGAGTGGACATAGCGCTTGGCCTGGCTTTCGTTGCAGGTGTCAGAATGGCAACTGCAACAATTCCTGGGGTTCCGGGGGGGACTGGCATTTCCCGGTTCTGGTAGTCCGGAGATGACAAGGATTATTATGCTGGCTATGGTCGTAAGGAGGAAACTTTTTTTATGGGCAGGTAGGAGTTTCATTGCTTTAATCACTTTTTTTATAAATGGCTTAATAAACTGTGAGAATATCGGCTGGCTTGGTGCCGAGTTCTATTGTTGTGGTTAATTTATTTGATGTCTGGTCAAGTACCGAGATAGTACCGTCAAGCTGGCTTATAACATAGAGCCATTTACGTTTATTTGCCAGGGCCATCTCAAAGGGGCCTCTGCCAACCGTAATGGATCGTGCTACTCGATGTTGGCTCGTAAGTACCAGGGATAGAGAGTTACTACGGGCGTTAGCGACATAGAGATAGTTGCCCTTCTCGATGAGCCGTCTTGGCGCAAAACCTACATTGAGTTTTTTTACGGGGCTTAAGGTGTTAATATCAAAGATGTTAAGGGTGTTTGAACCCTGTTCTGTGACATATAGGTACTCGTCATTAACGAGCAAACCGTCAGGGTTACTACCCACCAGAAGAACGTCCTGTACTTCCAGGTTTTCCGGGTTGATAAAGTATATCTTCTGATCCAGTCCTGAGGTGAGGACAAGCCGCTTGCCACCGTTATGCCAGGCTATAAAGCGCGGTTTATAGCCGAGGTGCACCCTTTTCAGCAGAGTACCGCGATTAAGATCCATGCGAATAAGATCACCCCGTTTTTCATCAAGGATATAGCCATACTCACCAGCAGGGGTCATAAAGAAAGATGGCGAGTTCATCATGGGAATTTTGAACTGGTCAACAACACGATTGGTGGCAGTCTCCACCACTGTGATTGAGGCCTGTTCCCCGGAGAGGATGTAGAGCCGTTTACGGGTTGGTGAGTAAGTCATATATGTTGGCCGACCCTTAATTGCCAGGGAGCCGGAGATGCGATTACTGTCTGTGCTAAGGAGATACAGGGTGTCAATGTCGGGACAGCTGACATACGCTAGGTTGGCTAGAAGTGGAAAATTAGGCACCTGGACACTCATCTCGGCCTTTAAGTATGACTTGATGGCAATGGATTTTTCATCATCCCAGGTAACAATCAGGGTGTAACTCTCTCCGGCCCGTATCTGAAAATTTCCCGGC
>JAJRUT010000007.1 GCA_024277655.1 Deltaproteobacteria bacterium
GTAAAGCCGACAAAGTAGGCGGTGGGGATGCCAAGATTCAAGCGATCCATCGTGTCCACCCCGAAGATGTAGAGAAAGGCACGACAAGTGGAAAACACACCAACCTTTACAACGGCAACCGCATGGAGCAAGGCAGAAACCGGAGTCGGCGCGACCATCGCTCCTGGTAGCCAGTGATGGAATGGCATCACGCCATTCTTGGCAAAACCAAAGAGGCAGAAGACAAAGAGCATGGTCACCAGCCACCCTTGGGTATCAGCAGGGAACATACCCTGGTAGATATTGGTTGGGAAATCCAGGGTACCGGTGATCACATAGATAAGGATCATGGCTGGCAGGAGTAACCCCTTGGCGGTGGTAGTTAGATAGACGATATACTTCTTGGCACCTTCAAAGGCCTCTTCATCCTGGTGATGAGCAACCAGCGGGTAGGTGGTAATCGACACAAATTCATAGAAGAGATACATGGTGAACAGATTGTCTGAAAAAGCAACACCAATGGCACCAAAGATAGCCAAGGCAAAACAGGTGTTGAATCTGGTCTGGGCATGCTCCTTTGCCCCGCGCATATAGCCCATGGAATAAAAGGCGGCGCATATCCACAGGAATGAAGCGATGAGGGCAAAAATCATGGAGAAGGCATCGGCTCGCAAGGTCAGGGTAACCCCCGGCAAGATATCAAAGAGCTGATAGCGATACATCACTCCGTCCAGGATCGCCCCACGCATTGACACCACAACGCAGAAGAGCATAAGCGCTGATAAAACCGAAACTCCTTCACGAAAGTTCGGACTGTCCTTACCAAAAAGAAAGACACCTAGGGCGCCAACTGCGGGTATAAGTAAGGCCCACAGCAGGATAGATGATTCTATGATTTGGGGTTCCATAATTTCCATGTCCCTTTAACCTCTTCCTAACCTTGAAGATCAGACAAGTCCTGTGTTTCCACAGACCTGTAGTTTCTATAAACGGCGATAATAATACTCATGGCAATGGCCGCTTCAGCAGCAGCAATAGCCATAATGAATAATGTCATGATCTGTCCCACCGTTTTGTCGGGAGCAAGAAAATGATTAAAAGCCATGAAGTTCACCGACGCCCCGCAGAGAATCAGTTCCGCAGAGATAAGCATACCGATCAATGATGGTCGTTTCACCAGACCAAATACCCCGAAACCAAAGAGCATGGCGCCAAGAAAGAGATATGTGTCAAGCTGGGTACTTAGTGTTAACATGATTTATCCCTCCCAGATCTGGCAACCACCAGAGAACCAAGTATGGCGATGAGCAGGACAATTGAGACAAGCTCAAAAACCATACTGTAATTGGTCAGTAAGGCTTCACCAACCTGGGTAATTGTTCCTTCCTTCTCAACCGGGGCAGGATTCATCCACTTAGCACCAAGGGAAGCCGCAGCAAGGGCCCAGGTCACAGCAACACCAAGCACAACAGCAAAAGGCCCTGCCAGTGGTGGAGTCTTGGCCTCGATCTTGTCCTCATCTGGTTCAGCCAACATAATGGCAAAGGCGATGGTGATCGCCACCGCACCAACATAGATCATCAACTGCATAAGGGATATAAAAGGACTGCCCAAAAAGTAATAGATACCGGCAACACCAATAAAACAGACAACCAGACCAAAGACGGCACGAACCATCCGCTTTGCACAGGTCGCAAGAAGTGCTCCGACAACAGTCACGATGAGAAACCCAAAGAAGACACCTTCCTTGACAATACTCGCCATATCAGCGGAAATCGGAATGTTCATTATTTTTGCTCCTTGACGCGTTCAAGCAAGTCGTAGTGAAAATCTTCCTTGTTGGTGGAGGCCAAATTGTACTCAAGGGAAAACTCAATCGCCCCCGGTTTACAATTTTCAATACATTGTCCACACAAGCTACAGGTTGTAAAATCCAGATCGTACTGAACAAGAACCTTACCCTTCACCCCTTCCTGTTTCACACCCTTAAGAGTAATGCAACCCGAGGGACAGCCCTTCTGACACATGCCGCAGGAGATACATTGATGGGTACCTGTCTCAGGATTTTTCACCAGTTGAATGTGACCTCGATAACGCGGCGTCATCTCCAAACTCTCATGGGGGTACTGCAGGGTAACAGGTTTCTTAAAGAACTCAGCCTGGGTAATAAGTAACCCCGTCACCAAGCTCTTTGTTCCTGTCAGTATACTATTAAAATATCCAGCCATATCGAGGGCCTCTTCTCCTGGTCAAATAAGAACTATGACTATAGTCCGAGCATTGGTAAAATTTTGATAAGGACTGCACTGCCAAGTAGATTGATCAGGGCAAAAGGAATCAATATTTTCCAGGCCAAGTTTAATAATGACCACAGTGTCACCCGTGGGTAGGTCCAACGAATCAGGACAACCGTCCAGATCAGTAAATAAATCTTCAGCAAAAACCACAGAAAGCTGGATGCACCAAGAACCGGAACAAATTCAGGAAATGGACTTGTCCAACCGCCAAGAAAGAGAATGGTTGTTAAGGATGCACCAATAACAATATTGGCATACTCACCCATGAAGAACAGGCCAAAACCCATACTTGAATATTCTGTATGGAAACCGGCAATCAGTTCCGACTCCGCCTCACCAAGATCGAATGGCGCCCGGTTTGTTTCTGCCAGGAAACAGATGAAGAATACGATGAACGAAACAGGACCAAACAGATTGCCCTGAAGTGGCATCCAGTTCCAATTCCAAAAGCCACCCGCTTGCGCTTCAACGATGGTGGAGAGCTGCATAGAACCTGAGATCATTACAATGGTAATAGCCGTGATAACCAAGGGAATCTCAAAGGCAATCCCCTGACTTACACCACGGATAGCTGAGATAACTGCGTATTTATTTTTTGAGGACCAACCTCCAAGGAGTAGCGCCATAACATTGACGGAGGCAAAGGCCAAAATCATCAAAAGACCGATATTCATCTCTCTTGCGACAATCATAAAGTCGGCAAAGGGGCCAAAGCCAACCGGTCCAAAGGGGATGGTAACAAAGATCATTACTGCCGGGATCATGGCAAACATCGGAGCCAGCATAAACAGGGGCTTATCAATTCCATCGGGAAAGACAATCTGCTTACTCATGAGCTTTGCGCCATCGGCAAGGGGCTGAATCAGACCGGCAGGGCCAACCTCACAGGGGCCTGTTCGGCGTTGAATACGGGCAGCACCCTTTCGTTCAACCCAAACAAGATAGGCTGCATTTCCTGCGGCAAAAGCAATGATGCCCACGAGGAAAAGAACCATATGTACTAGATTTAAATCCATTTCATTCTCTCCTTAGCGGTCAATCTCTGGGATAACCAAATCAAGACTTCCCATGAATGCCAATGCGTCAGCAAGGAGCATTCCCTTGCTTGCCTCTTGGTACAGACTCAAGTTACAGAACGTTGGAGCCCGCAGTTTCATGCGGTAGGCCTGATTCTTGCCGTCACTCACAGCCCGGATGGCAAATGTCCCCCGAGCCGCTTCAACCGCGTGATAGTAATCACCGATGGCAGGTTTGATCAATTTGGGAACCTTAGGGGCTTTAATCTCACCCTGGGGCATCTTGGCAATACATTGCTCAACGATGCGCATGGATTGTTCAATCTCATCCATCCGCACCATATAACGCGCCATGGAATCACCGTCGCTGTACACCGGAACATCAAAATCGAGTTCCGGATAGATTGAATAGGGCTCATTCTTGCGCACATCGTAGTTGACCCCGGAACCGCGCAGAACGGGGCCGGTGGCACCATACTTGCGACACATTTCGGCCGAAAGTGGACCAACACCCACCAGACGCTGACGCAAAATAACATTACCGGTAACCAGTTTATGGTACATGGGCATCCGGGAACGCAAGCGCTTTAGAAACTGGGTGCAGCCTGTGAGAAAGTCATCGTCCACATCATTATACAGGCCACCAAATCGATAATAGCAATAGGTCAACCGGGAACCAGTTACCGACTCCAGAAGATCTAGAATATGCTCACGATCATCAAAGGCATAAAGCAGAGGCGTAAAACCACCTAGGTCAAGGACAAAGGCGCCAAACCAGAGGAGGTGACTGGAGATACGATTCATCTCAGTGGTGAGAACACGAATATACTCGGCCCGTTCGGGAACCTCAATACCCATCATCTTCTCAACAAGCTGAACATAGCCGAGGTTGTAGGACAGAGCAGAGAGATAGTCGATACGTCCCATATTGGGCAGATATTTGGCCCAGGTACGATTCTCACCCATCAGCTCGTGCATCCGGTGGATGTATCCAAGAACCGGTTCGGCATCGACGATATACTCTCCGTCCATCGTCAGCTTTACCCTGAGAACACCGTGGGTTGCAGGATGCTGAGGCCCAAGATTAATCTCGAACGTTTCATTATTTTGACTGAGTGCTTGGCTACCCATGGTTATAAACCTTTAAAGTCTTTCAGCAGTGGATGGAAATCTGAATCTTCAGGAAGAAGGAGATTTTCCAGTTGAGGATGGCCCTCAAAATTAATTCCAAAGAAGTCGTATGTTTCACGCTCATGCCAGTTGGCCGAGGGGAAAACATCATTTAATGTGGGGATATTTGCTTCATCCCGTGGAATTCGTACCCTGAGAACAACACGAAAGCACTCACCACCGGTGTAGGAGAAGTCATAGACCACCTCCAGCTCATTCTCTTTGATCCAGTCAACGCCTGTAATGGCCTCAAGTTGCAACCCTTCAGCATCAAGAATCTCAGCGCCGCGAACAACCTGGTCAGCAGCCATCTGCACATCTACATGCACACCGCGCCTTACATAATCAAGCTCAAGGAGACCATTTTTCCGGGGCTCAGGGGGAGCTGGCTTTTTCTTCTTTGCCCCCTCTTCCGGCTCTTCGGATGCAGGAGTTTCAACCACTTCCGGTTCGTCAGGCATCCCTTCAGCAGCAAGCGCCCTTAGTTCTGTAATGATAGTTGCTTTATTCATGGCTGTTTTAACCCCGACTCAACTCGCGGCCAACGCGGACGCCTGTAACCAACGATCTTTTCTTCCAGTTGCAGGATGCCTTCAATAAGCGCCTCTGGACGTGGAGGACAACCAGGGATATAGATATCCACGGGCAAAAAGGTATCGGCACCTTCTATAACCCCGTACTGACCATCAAACTTAAACGGCCCACCGTAAATGGAGCAATTCCCCATGGCAATAACCCATTTGGGCTCAGGCATCTGATCATATAATGTCTTAACAGCGGGGAGCATCTTACGTGAGATGGTTCCAGCCACGATCATGACATCACATTGGCGTGGTGAAGGTCTAAATACCTCAGCGCCGAAACGAGAGAGATCAAACCGTGATGCACCTGTCGCCATCATTTCAATGGCGCAACAGGCAAGGCCAAAGGTCATGGGCCACAGGGAGTTTGAACGTCCCATGGCCAAAACCTTATCAACTGTAGACAGTTGAACTATTGATTCTGGTATACTTTCCGATCCTACTTGAAGACTCCCTTTTTCCAGGCATATACAAGTGCCAGTGACAAAATTCCCACAAAGATAAATACTTCAACCAAGTCCCGTATCCCACCAACAAATTGGCCCTGATTATAGGCCATTGCCACAGGGAACAAGAACAAGACATCAACATCAAAGGCCAGGAACATCAGCGCATATAGATAGTAGACAACACCATAACGAATCCAGGCAGAACCAATCGGCTCCACCCCACATTCAACAAACTGCCCGGTTTTGCCGGCAATGTGTCTTGTTTTTCTGGGACTTAAAAGGAAAACAGCGATAAATGGCCCGAGGCAAAAGCCCAAACCACCCAAGAAGAAGAGGGTGACATATAACAGATCACCAGTAGAAGTTGCTGACATATCCACGACATTCACTCCCTTTAAAAACGTAGGCCACTGGAACTCCCCTTCCATTGTTATGACCCGCGTTCATTATTACCCACTCGGCAACCAGCAAACGACAAAGGCTGCACGGGGTAACTAAATTACAAAAGCAACATAGACTTTTACTTAAGTAGGCTAATTAACTAGCCCACAGCTTGTAATGTGTCAACTAAAAAATGAATACGTATTCACATCTTTATGAACAGTCATTCATTTTTTAGCAAAAAACCAACACACCTAAGCAACACATTGACTTTACTTGATTTTTCACCACACCACCCATAGCCACACCACCCACCACCCCGTACAACTACGGAGTGGTAAATAGTGAGACAAATGTGTTTTTTTGAGGATTAAGCCTATTCCAAAGAGACAGCTATCTGAACCACAATTTATTTTTTCAAACAGCCCCCAAACAGAAGTTGCGAAACCGAGAATTGGTGGCTTGCTGCGAACAGTACAACAAATAAGTGGTGCCGACATGGGCTTACAGGCCCAAGGCCTGCAAATCTGCCACCCACCAGCGTCTCCTGTGCATATTCTTGGCTTGTTGGTGTTTAATGGCACCAGCAAGACTTAAAATATAAACACATATACCTTACACACCTAGCTCCCCTGCAGGCCGTGCAACAACCGGGCATGAATATCACCAAAACCACCATTTGACAGCATAACCACCACATCCCCCCTCTGCAAAGTGGCGAGAAGATGATCAAGAATCCCCTCCACATCAGGAAAACTCTGGGCCACTTTACCCTGGGCATTTAAATCCCGCGCCAACTGTTCTGCCGAGAAATGATCCTCAACACTCACCCCAACAAGGGGATCAGGCTCTTTAATAACAATCTCACTGGCCCCCGAAAAGACCCTGGCATAGTCAGCCTGAAAGATATTGCGCCGGCTGGAGTTTGTCCGGGGCTCAAACACAGCCACAAGACGTTTCCCGGCATAGGCACCAGCCAATGCCTCCAGAGTTTCAGCCACAGCCGTAGGGTGATGAGCAAAGTCATCGATAACCACCACATCATCCTCAACACCACGCACCTCCTGCCGCCTGCGCACCCCTTGAAACAACTGCAACTCCCTGCCAATAACCTCAGATTCAAGACCTATGGTTTCCAACAGCGCAATTACCGCAAGACTATTAAGAACATTATGCTTACCGGGCAGAACACTGGTGTACACCCCAACAGATTGCCCCGACCTCAGCAAGGTAAAACGAGTTCCACCAGGCCTAATATCAAGACCGGTGAAGCTGTAATCAAACAGCGGATCACTTCCGTAGGAAATCACCCGGCACTGCGCCGCCTGACAGAGTTTCTGCACCACCTCATAGTCATAACAGGCAATCAGCACACCATCCTTAGGCATGAGGGCAATAAGCTTTGCAAAAGAGGCCTTTACCGCCTCGAAATCAGCATAAATATCGGCGTGATCAAACTCAACAGAAGTCAGGATAGCAACCTTGGGCTGATAATGGAGAAACTTTGGCCCCTTATCAAAAAAGGCCGTATCATATTCATCACCCTCAACAACAAAATAGTCACCCGTGCCAATTTTAAAATTAGCATTAAAGGCCTGAACAATCCCGCCAATCATAAAGCCCGGTTGAAAACCGGCACCGGCAAGCATTGTGGCAAGGAGTGAGGATGTCGTCGTCTTACCGTGGGTTCCGGCCACAACCAGAGACGTTTTGGCCGTTAGATAGAAATGACTTAGAAGCTGAGGAAAAGAAACGTAGGGAACGTGTAACCTGGCAAGTTCAAGGGCCTCTGGATTTTCGCGGCGTATCACATTCCCAACCACAACAAGATCAGGCTTAACCCGTAAATTCTCAGCACTATAGCCATCCATGACCCCAATGCCATTCTCGGCCAGATAATCACTCATGGGCGGATACACCCCACTATCAGAACCTGAAACCTCATAACCAGACTGCTTCAAAAGCCCAGCAACAGCGCCCATACCAGTACCACAGATACCCATGAGATGAATATGACGTGGGTTGTCCGGAAATACATTTAAGACAGGATCAAGAACAGGTAAAGAGGGATCAGACATGGAAGAAATCCTATTTTTTCAGTTTCAAGTTCAGCACTACGCGACTCAAGTTTCAAGTTAACCCACAGAAAACATCCACCAACACAAAACTGGAAATTAAAGTTTGAAACTACCGTTTAAATAATCACTCAGCCCGAGCCGTATTTTTCACAACCCGGTGAATCTCTTCAAATGTTTCTTCAAACTTGACCGGTGACAAGCGCCCGGCTTCAATAAACTTAACCACAACCTCCTTGGTGATTTTCATAACAAGCTCATCGGTAACAGGCTTATTCAAGCGTTCAAGCAATGTTTGCGGGGCAGATTCATTGGACATGGGAGAACCTCAGTAAAATTATGATTACTTCAAAGGACTTATAGCCTACACAAAAGCGTTACGGGATTCAACGGGGAAAAAACAGAGAGACCACAAAACAAAAAAAAAGCCCCTGAGGTACGGAAGAAGGCCAGTTCACCGAAACCTACAGAGGCTTATCTTTAATATTGAAAAGAACTTAAAAGGCCCTCATCGATTAAAGACATCTAATTGTATAAAACAAAACGCTAAAAAAATAAAGTGGTGGAGCTAAGCGGGATCGAACCGCTGACCTCCTGACTGCCAGTCAGGCGCTCTCCCAGCTGAGCTATAGCCCCACAAATCTGAGATCAAATTGAAGATCGACATTAGAGCCTAAATAAGCCCTGCTGTCAATTATTTCTTGAACATATTCACCCGGATCCACAAACAGGCTCAACAAACGCCAACAACAACCGACAACTAATGACGACAACACCCTGATTTAACGTCAACCAGGAGGTAACATACCTCTTCCCCACAGGTCAGTCCCCCCAAGAACAGTTTGTAAGAGAATACCACCTGCAAAAAAAACAACCCGAACCAAGAAAAAGATACTCCAAGAATCTGAAGACCTATTGATTTTTTTAGGTTTTTCACCTGTATTCATTGACTTTTACATGCAGGTATTCAATAATCGGAACAGCTTTATGTCTATAGATAGATTTCCACATAAAGCAAAATCGTTTGGGGGGGGCCTTTAAGTTTAATTTTCTTCACAACTGCAAGACGTTGCACAACAAACCGCAATAAAATTGCATAACCCGTGGCTTTTCGCCACCTTCTCATTCACCAACAGTACAAGGATCGCATTCTATGTTTTCACCTTTTGACTCTTTATTCGGCTGGCTCTCCAATGACCTCGCCATCGACCTCGGCACCGCCAACACCCTTGTTTATGTCAAAGGCAAAGGTATTGTCCTCAGAGAACCTTCCGTTGTAGCTGTACGCCAGGATGGCCGAACAAACAAGGTCCTTGCCGTTGGTAAAGATGCCAAGTCCATGCTGGGACGTACCCCCGGCAACATTAATGCTATCCGCCCCATCAAGGACGGGGTTATTGCCGACTTTGAAGTCACCGAAGCCATGTTGCGCTACTTCATCAATAAGGTTCATAACCGCCGCACCCTGGTTCACCCCCGTATCATCGTTTCTGTCCCCTCCGGCATCACCCAGGTGGAGAAACGGGCCGTCAAGGAATCTGCTGAGTCAGCCGGAGCCCGTGAGGTATATCTTATCGAAGAACCCATGGCTGCTGCCATCGGCGCCGGACTGCCCATCACCGAACCCACCGCCAACATGATTGTTGATATTGGTGGCGGCACCACAGAGGTCGCGGTGATCTCGCTGGCCGGTATCGTTTACGCCAAATCTGTACGGGTCGCCGGTGATAAAATGGATGACGCCATCCTCCAGCACATTAAACGTAAACATAACCTTGCCATTGGTGAACATTCTGCGGAAGTAATCAAAACCACCATTGGCGATGTCATGCCCGACCCACCATTTCAGACCATGGATATCAAGGGGAGAGATCTTGTTAGTGGTGTTCCTAAAACCCTCACCATTGACTCCGAAGAGATCATGCATGCCATTAGCGAACAGGTTGATGCCATTATCGAAGCCGTGAAAATGGCCCTGGAGCTTACACCGCCGGAACTCTCTGCCGATATCGTTGACCAGGGTATTGTTCTCACCGGTGGCGGCGCCCTTCTCACCAACCTTGACAAGAGACTCACCAAGGAAACCGGCCTGCCCATCATCATTGCCGACGACCCTCTCTCTTCAGTTGTCCTCGGCTCCGGCAAAGCTCTGGAAAATATCGACGTACTGAAGGAGATTATGGTCAGTTAGACCTGGACGATTGTGACAAGGTTCAAGCCGCAACCAGCACCTCACCCCCTTTCCCCCTTCAACCTTTCACCCTTAACTCACAATGTCCAACAGATCACGGCGCAACTCCATCAGAAATTATTTCATGCTCGGCATTATCATCACCGTGCTCTTAATGATTATTGTTGCCACCGTAGGAAGATCCCATTTCAATGCCCCCCAAAAGTTCGGCCTGGATGTTGTGGGCAAGGGACAATACGTTGTTACCCGTATCATGGGGGGAGTCACAAACATCTGGAGTAGCTACATAGCACTGTGGGGGGTGCGCCACGAAAACAAACTCCTGCGCACCGAACTTGACAAATCCATCCTGTCCAACCAGGAGTACCGTGAAGCCATGGCGGAAAACATCCGCCTCCACAAGTTACTCGGTTTCAAGGACAGCCTCAAAGTTCCCACCATCACCACCCAGATTATCGGCCGAGACCCATCCCTGTGGTTTCACACCCTTACCATCGACCGCGGGACAAGTGACGGTATTGAAAAAGGTATGCCAGTGGTTACCGTTGAGGGTGTTGTGGGGCAAATCCTTGAGACATCGCGCACCACCTCCAAGGTGCTTCTCGCCCACGACCAGAACTCCGCCGTCAATGCCCTAATCCAGAAGAATCGCGTTCAGGGAATCATGAAGGGTAGGGGTTCCCAGGATTATCGGTTGCAATATATTTTAAAGAACGCCGATGTTGCCTCCGGCGATATCATTGTCACCTCTGGACTTGGCGGGTCATTCCCCAAGGGAATCCCTATTGGAACCGTGTCGAAGGTAACCAAGAGTAAGCGGGGCATGTTTCAGAACATTGAGGCAAGGCCCACCGTAAACTTCAGTCAACTAGAATATCTTATTGTTATTCTCAAACAAAATTCGTTGGTGGATTGAGATGCCCTGCGCTCCATTTATCATCCTTGGTACCGGTTTACTCATCCTGCAAACCTCGCTCTTCCCCTCTTTTCCGGGATGGTTCAGTCAACTTGACCCCCTCTTTGTCCTCATCGTTTTTATTGCCATTCATATTGACATAATCCGTGGCGCCGTGCTGACGATTTATTTCGGCATGCTCACCGACATTTTAACCGGGATTTATTCAGGTCTCCACCCCATTGTCTACCTGGCCCTGCTCCTTGTTATCAAAGGGTTATCGCGCCCCCTTGTCCTTTCCGAATCACCACATCAAATTCCGCTGGTGGTTTCAAGCTATCTCTTCACCTCCTGCTTTATCTATATAATAACCTCGGCCCTTGCCCCTGAGACCGAGCTTCTCTGGAGTTGGCCCGCTCTCTTTATCCGCTTTTTCATGCTTGCCCTTATCACCACAGCCTGCTTTAGGTTCTACTCCTTTTCCATGAACACCTTTAACCCCAAAAATGCCCTGCAAATCCTGATCAAACCCAAACATGGCAACCGGTTCCGGACATGAGCCGCCGCTTACTCGATCAAATTAATACCCCGGACGAGGAGGAACTTACCGTCCTCAAGAAAAGGGTTGAACTTACCATTATCATCATGGTGACATTCATCGCTATTCTGGTGGTACGCCTCTGGTACCTGCAGATAAATCAATCTGACCTATACCACGAAAAGGCCCTAAACAATCGGGTCCGAAAACTGCAGATTATCGCCCCGCGCGGCAATATTCTTGATCGCTACAATCGCATTATCATCTCCAATCGCCCTCTCTTCAATGTCTTGTGGATCCGTGATGATGCTGAAGACCCGGATCTCGTCCTCAAGCAAATGTCCCATATCTTAAAAGAGGATATGTCTGACATTCTTGGCCGTATCCGTTCAGAAGGCAACCACCCAAACTACGTACCCATCAGACTAAAGGAAGATGTAACCTGGGAGACGGTGGCCTTTATCGAAAACCACTCCCTGGAACTTCCCGGAATCCGCATCGAGGCCGTTCCCTCCAGAAAATACAATTACGGCAACCTAGGTTCCCATATCATCGGTTATCTCGCCCAGATCACCAAGAAAGAACTTAAGAAACAAAAGAGTGCAGACTATTCTGGCGCTGACCAAATCGGCAAGATGGGCCTTGAAAAAATCTATGAAAAAGAGCTCCGAGGCGAAAAAGGCGAACGGATCTTTGAAGTCAACGTCCACGGCCTTGAGCAACAGCAGCTCAAACTGGTTGAACCGCTTCCAGGTCACGATATTCAACTCAGCATTGATATTGACATGCAGCGCAAAGCAGAGGAGATGATGCAGGGCCGCTCCGGGGCCGTTATTGCCATGGATGTCAATACCGGCGAGCTACTCACCCTGTCCAGTTCCCCGCAACTGAAACTGGAACAGTTTATCAGTGGGATTTCCCAAAAAAACTGGGACAATATGCTCAACGACCCCCTGACCCCCTTACTGGACAAAACCATTCAGGGTCAATACCCCCCTGCCTCTACCTACAAGATAGTCACCGCCCTTGCTGGGCTGATGGAAGGAGTTATCACCCCAAGCACCAATATCCCCTGTTATGGCTCATTTAAACTCCACGGCAGACGTTACGGCTGTTGGAAAAAATGGGGTCACGGCAAACATGTGAACCTCAAAAAAGCCATGGCAGAATCCTGCGATGTCTATTTTTATCATATTGGCCAAGAGGTAGGCGTAGACAAGCTTGCCATCTATGCCAGGAGCCTCGGGCTTGGCGAAAAAACAGGCATTATCCTTGAAAATGAAAAGAGCGGGCTGGTTCCCACCAAGAAGTGGAAACACCGCGTCAAGAAAGAGGGTTGGCAACAGGGAGAAACCGTATCCGTTTCCATTGGCCAGGGGTTCAACCTAGCCACCCCCCTGCAGATATGCCTGATGACGGTGGCTCTCGCCAACAACGGTAAATTATACAGGCCGCAGTTGCTTAAAGCCATAAAGGATCAGGATGGAACCACTATTCAAACCTTTCTCCCAGAGCAGACCGGAACCGCCTTCGGTAGCCCCAAGGAATTTTCCCTGATCCGAGCCGGACTGTATGCCGCCGTCAACGCCCCCCATGGCACAGGAATTAAAGCCAAGCTCAAAGATATTAAAGTCGCGGGTAAAACAGGTACTGCTCAGGTTGTTCACCTGGAACGATATAAGGATGTGGAGATTGAGGACATTCCGCGCAAATACAGGGACCATGCCTGGTTCACCTGCTACGCCCCAGCCGACAAACCGGAAATAGTGGTGACGGTTCTGGTGGAACATGGCGGACATGGTGGCTCAGCAGCAGGCCCAGTGGCCAAGGCTGTCCTGGAAGAATATTTTAAGAAGAAGAAAACAAAGAAGTAGAGAAAAAAATGCTAAAAATCGACAGACGCCTCCTGCAAAACTTTGACTGGGTACTTCTCGGCATCGTGGTTATTATTGGTGCCATGTGTATTGCCAACCTCTACAGTGCGGTCTATTCTGCCCAGAGTTACGGCACACCAGTTTACATCAAACAGCTTTACTATTTCATCATGGGTTTTTTTATTATCCTTGCTGTTATTTCTTTTGATTACAGGTTTCTGGTGGAGATGAATTACACCCTATATGCGGGTGTAATCCTCCTACTAATCTTCTCCCTTTTTATGGGGCAGGCCCACGCTGATACCCAACGCTGGATTGATCTTGGTTTTTTCAGGCTCCAACCCTCGGAGCCAGCAAAACTCATGCTGGTTATTACCTTGGCCAGCTACTATTACCGTAAAGATACCGGCAAAGGATTCACCCTAAAAGAACTTATCGTGCCGATCATCCTCACGGGAATTCCGTTTTTACTTATCTTAAAACAACCTGATCTCGGCACCGCCCTTATGCTGAGCTTCGTCTTTGTCTCCATGACCCTGTTTGTCAAACTCAGACTGACCACCTTAGCCACGCTGATGACTCTAGCAGCAAGCCTTATTGGTCTTAGTTGGAATTTCCTATTAAAACCCTACCAGAAACGGCGAATCGAAACCTTCCTCAACCCGGACGCTGATGTCTTAAATTCAGGATATCACATTACCCAATCCAAAATCGCCGTGGGTAGTGGTGGGCCTTTCGGCAAAGGTTACCTTCACGGCACCCAGGGGCAACTTGATTTTCTGCCAGAACGACATACCGACTTTGCCTTTTCAATCTGGGCTGAAGAGTGGGGTTTTGTAGGCTCCCTCTTCTTCTTTGCCGTCTACTTCTCCCTGATCTTCTGGGGACTCAATATTGCCGCATCGTCCCGGGATAAATTTGGAACCCTGCTCTGTGTGGGGGTAGTGTCGCTGATTTTCTGGCAGGCATTTATTAACATTGCCATGGTGATGGGAATCCTGCCGGTGGTGGGAATGCCCCTGCCGCTGTTTTCCTACGGCGGATCATCACTGATAACAACCATGGCGGGAATTGGGATTTTGCTCAATGTACGAATGCGTAGGTATCAAGCACCGATTTAGAAAAAAATAAGTGTAAGATAAAAAGGGTTAAGGGGTAAGCTACCATCCCTTACTTACCTTACCCCTTACCACCTTATACCTTACTTAAGACCTAAGGCCTATAACGAAATCACCGCGGCATCATCACAGGAGCGCTCGATAAGCTCCATGGCTGTACCGAAACGAGCACCTTCAATCAGATCGTCCTCGCTGATTTGCCGTGATTTACAACACGGGGTGCAGGCAAGAATATCAACGCCATGGCCCTGAAGATGGGTCATGAGATCATCCGCCACATCGCCGGTGGCCGCCTTCAAGTGTTCAATTAAACCTTTTTTGGCCAGATACACCGCCTCATCCAGTAAAAACAAGGTCACGTTTTTACCCGCTTTCTGGGCAATGGTAGCCAGATGAATCGCCCGAGTTGCTCGGTTCGGATTATCAGTTCCACACGATACGCTAATAACAACATTTTCAGCCATAATTCCCTCCTTATTATTATATGATTAACGATTTACAAACACCAGACCACAAGGCCAAATCGCCTTTATTTCTCTGGAGGAATAACGTTTGAGCCATCCAGCCAGCTCTTATCGTAGGAGGCCAGAATCACCAGTTTTGCCATGCAGCGGATAAACTCAGGCTCCGTATTCAGGGAGTCGGTACGGTGCAATCTCATCCCCAGATCTGTCGCAAGCTCACGGTACTGAATATCAATTTCGTACAAGGTTTCCACGTGATCCGAGACAAAAGAGATCGGCACCATGACCACATCCTTAACACCTTGTTCGGCAAGCTTTGCTAGGGTATCCGGCGTTGACGGGGCAAGCCACTCCACCGGACCTGATCTAGACTGGAAACAGAGCCTGCCACGAATACCAGTCTGTTCCTCAATGGCGGTGATAGTTTTGGCCAGATCATCTAGATAGGGATCACCCTCTTCAATAAACTTCACGGGGAGACTATGGGCCGAATACACCACGGTAGCTTGCCCAGCTATCTTGCCAACCTCCCGGCGAATAGAGCGAACAAGGCAGTTGATATACTCCTGCTGATCCGGCCAGGAAGTAACTGTGGTGATATCAAATCTATAGGGAAGTTTTGCCGCAGCTTTTTCCAGATCAATAATTGAAGAACCGGTCGTTGCCAGGGAGTAGTGGGGATAGAGAGTCAAGGCGACGATCTTAGTGATGCCATTTTGACCAAATTCCTGCAACACCTCATCTGCACTGGGGTACCAGTAACGCATGGCCATTCCAACCTTAAAAGATCCTACCCGACCAAGGAAGGTCTCAAGGGCCGCGCCCTGCTGACCGGTGATCTTTTTAAGGGGCGACCCACCACCTATCTGCTTATACGCCTTGCGGGATTTAGGCGCCCTGCGATTGGCAATAAAACGCGCCAGCGGCCTTTGCAAAAAAGGAAAAGGCGACAGACGAATAATCTGTCGATCAGAAAAGAGATTAAACAGGAACGACTCGACGTCCTGCAGACGGTCAGGACCACCGAGATTAAGAAGAAGAACACCAATCTGTTCTTTTGACTGTTGTGTCATAGGAAAAGGTCACCACCAGGAGCCTATCTAACTTCGACTCCTAGTTCAAAAAAGGAAAACACTCTTGGCAACCTGTGTGGCAACTGCCTCAGGAGCCATATGCAAACGGGCAAAGATACGATTTTCCATATCATAACATCTGCCAAAATTCAGCCGAATCGCCTCAATAATTTCCGGCTGCCCCTGACTATAGCGCCCTTCTATATAAATTTGCCGTTCATCTAGGGAAACAATTTCATCGTGACGCACGCGTTTATCGGCATAATAGACAACTTCAAGGGCCGAGAGGGGACGGTGATAATCACTGAGAATTACATGCTCAGCAACAATTATGGCAACCTCAGAAAAACCATGGGCCAAACAAATCTCCTCACCCACCTCCGCATGACTGCAAGCCCCGTTCAGACATTTTGTTTTGGCAATATCATGCAACAACGCCCCGGCAACAACCAGATCCTCATCAAGCTTGACTCCAGACTCTACCAAAGCACGGCAAAGCATAGCCGCCACCCGTGCCACCTGTAAAGAGTGGTCACGGATATTGTCCAGCATCCCATACTCGCGCATGAGATCGGAACATTGTGATATTGAAGGAATCATTTTTTTGAATAAGGGATAAGGTAAGGAGTAAGGTTTAAGGGGATAAGGCGCGAGATAAGAACCTTAGACCTTAAGCCTGAAACCTAAGCGCCTAGCGCTTTGACAACCGGTGCACCGCATCCACCACAAACTTGGCCTTTTCAGGCGGCGTTTCTGGCAGGATACCGTGACCCAAATTAAAGATATGCCCGTGGGCCTTTTTGCCCCGCTCAACGATGGAGGCTATGCGTTTTTCCAGTTTATCTTCTGGCAACAAGAGAGAAATCGGGTCAAGATTACCCTGAATAGCAATATCATCACCAAAGGCATCAATGGCCTTGGGAATATCTACCCGCCAATCCAGACCAAGGACATCCGCCCCGGACTTAGGGGTTAGATCGAGGAGTCCGGCACAGTTATTGGCAAAATAGATAAGGGGTACACCGGATGGTTTTAAGGCGGTGATAATATCCTGCACGTAAGGCAGGGCAAACTCACTAAAATCACCAGGTGACAAGGAACCGGCCCAAGAGTCAAACACCTGCAACGCCTGCGCACCCGCTTCAACCTGGGCTTTGAGATAGGTGATAAGGGACGCGGTAATCTTCTTCATCAGATTGTGATACAGCTCCGGGGCCTGATACATCATCTTCTTGGTGTTCCAAAAGGCCTTGGATGAGCCGCCTTCAATGGCGTAGGTGGACAAGGTAAATGGCGCGCCGCAAAAACCGATGAGTGGCACGTTCAGCTCTTTTCTGAGAAGACTGATGGTATCCATCACATAGCCAAGTTTATCCATGGGATCAGGATCAATGAGCTTATCGAGATCGGCCTGGGACTTGATGGGACTTGGTAACACAGGCCCCTGCTTTTCCTTGAAGGTCAGTTCCATACCCATGGCATCGAGGGTTACCAGAATATCCGAGAAGAGAATAGCGGCATCAACACCAATAATATCAACCGGCTGCAGGGTCACTTCAGCAGCCCTTTCAGGAGTTTTACATAACTCTAGAAAGGTCATCTTGGAGCGAACCTTATGGTAGTCCGGCAAATACCGCCCGGCCTGACGCATGATCCAGATAGGAGTGTAATCTACGGCTTCGCCTCTACAGGCTTTCAGGAATGTATCGTTCATGTTTTTTATTCTTATGATTAATTAATGTAATGTTTATCCAGACAGGCGCGACTAAAGTCGCACATCCTGATATTGTCACTGTTTTTAATGTGCCCTTTAGGCTTAAAGCACCTTAATCTCACCAGAGCCTACTTATCCTTATAACCCCGAGGATTATAATTACAAAACGGCTCAGCTTCCATATAATCTCCAGTCATGGCGTAGGCCCTAGCCCGACACCCACCACACACATTGACATACTCACATTTACCACACCGACCTTTATACGCCTTGAAGTCCCGCATATCCTGAAAGAGTTTTGAGCTCTCCCAGATATCCTTAAATGTTTGCTCCCGCACGTTTCCGGCTGACAAGGGGAAATAACTACATGGTAGAACATTACCATCCACATCAATCAGGGAGATCACCTGCCCGGCCAGACAACCCTTCCCGGCACCGGTTGAAAATTTCAACTCACGTCGGACAAAATCATCGCCATGGGCCTTTTTCTTTTCAAGGACAAGACGATAATAGCTCGGCGCACAGGTTGGTCGCACAAGAATATCATCTTCGTTCTTTTCCATCTCGTAATGCCACTCAAGAAGTTCATCGTACATAGCCTGAGGAACAAGCTCCTCCATGATATCCTCACCACGACCGGTGGGGACAATCATAAACATATACCAGGCCGTAGCCCCAAGGGACTTGGCAAGCTTATACACCTCGGGGATGGAGTCTTTGTTGCGAACCGTAAAAGAGGAGTTAATGAGAAAAGGGATATTGTTGGCCTTAAAGAGTTTAGCGGCGTTAATCATGCCAGCAAAAGCACCTGGCTGATTTCTGAAATCATCATGCACCTCGGCGGTGGCACCATCGAGGGAGAGAGAGACCATTCTGATCCCGCTGTCCTTAATCCCGACGCAGGTGGCTTCCGTAACCAGGGCGCCATTGGTGGCAAGGCACATCCGCAGACCTTTTTCGGTGCCGTATTTGGCAATGTCAAAGACGTCATCCCGTAAAAGAGGCTCACCACCAGACAAGACCACTACTGGACTTGCATAGGAGACAATATCATCAATCACCCGCTTGGCCTCGGTGAGAGAAAAATCAGGATGACCATCCACCTCAAGGGTGGAGGACGAACGACAATGCACACATTTCAAATTACAACGCCTGGTGATCTCCCAGGCAATCCATTTCGGTGTAAATTCCACAACTTACCTTTTTAACAAAGAAGTAAAAGCAAACCACTTTTGCCATGGAGACAACAAAAAACACATTATTATCATGCATGCCTTCGCAGTTCAAAAATATTTTCAACCTAAGCTCACTACATCTACTGTGAAGTCCAACTTTCCACAAGTATTTTCACAATCAGGCCTTGGCCTTTACAGATAGCTAGCCGCCACCGCAGCAAGTTCGGAGCGTTCACTCTTACGCAGAGTAATATGGCCATGTAAAGAAAGTTCCTTCAACCGTTCAACCGTGTAGGTCAAACCATTACTGGAAGAATCCAGGTAGGGATTGTCAATCTGGTACGGGTCACCGGTGAGCACCATTTTTGTTCCAGAGCCAGCCCGGCTGATAATGGTCTTTACCTCATGGGGGGTGAGGTTTTGGGCCTCATCAATAATAACAAACTGATTGGAGATGGAACGCCCACGAATATAGGTAAGGGCCTCCATCTCCACAATCTGATCCTTCAACAGTTTTTCCACTTTTTTGCGTGTATAGTCACGATGCTCTTCATCATCGGTACGCCCGCCACCCAGAATAAAAGTGAGATTATCAAAGATGGGCTGCATCCAGTGCCTTAGTTTTTCGTCCTTATCCCCCGGCATATACCCCAGATCCTTACCCATGGGAATAATGGGCCTGGAAACCAGGATCTTATTAAAATGCTGATTCTTAATGGTGGTTTCAAGGGCGGCGGCCAGAGCCAGCAACGTCTTGCCTGTTCCCGCCTGCCCCACCAGGGTGACGATGGCTATATCGGGGTCAAGGAGAAGCTCCAGGGCCATACGTTGCTCCTTACTGCGGGAACGAATACCATAGGCCGATTCATAATCCCGTACCAGGCGAACCAACATTCCATCTGCGGCGGCCTTTACCAGAGCAGTATGCTTCGAATCCATCTCATCTCGAAGTAAAACAAATTCATTGGGACAAAATTCAAAACCCTCCACCGGTTGGGGACCATTGGCAAAGAAATCATTAATCAGGGCAGACGGCACATCAACTTCACGGTATCCGGAAAATAGTTCATCAATATTAACCTTTTGCTTTTCAAAATCCTGCACCGATACACCAAGGGCATCGGCCTTCAAACGGGCATTGATATCCTTTGATACAAAATAGACATCTTCCCCCTTTTTCATCAGGGTATAGGCCACAGAAACAATACGGTTATCGGCAATTTTCAGATCAAGATGGGGATGCTCCATGGATTCATAGCCAAAAACAATCCGCAGGGTGCCGCCATTATCCATGGGAACGCCCTCTGAAAGAGTCCCGCCATGGCGGAGGGTATCAAGGTCACGAATCACCCGCCGGGCATTGCGGCCAAGCTCATCACTACGGGTTTTAAAACTGTCCAATTCCTCAATAACGGTCATGGGTAGCACCACAACATTATCCCCAAAAGAATGGATAGAATCGGCATTATGTAACAAGACATTGGTATCAAGCACAAAATATTTAGTCGCCATAAAGTAAGACCCTGATAAGATTTAGTATTACATGTACACAGCCCTGTACTATTATCCTTTTACCCTACCTGCTCGCGCCAGATTATGGCAAGGGAAAACCACGCATTGTACAGGTTTTGAGATTATGCTATATCACTTGTGATAATGTAGGGAACTTAAAGAATATAGAGAAGATAGAGAATGAAAATAGCCCTCATCCAAATTAATCCAATAATCGGCGATTTCAGTGCCAATGGCCGGACTATTAAGGAGTGGGCCGCGAAAGCCATCCACCAGGGGGCAGAACTTCTTGTTTTTCCAGAACTCGTACTCTGTGGCTACCCGCCCCAGGATTACCTTGAGCATCCTGAATTTATCCATCAGCAAGATGTCTTACTCAGAGAGCTTGTTGCCACCTTGCAGGACGTCCCCGTTCTGATCGGTGCCTTTACCGAGAACCCGGCAAGTCAGGGTAAAAGACTGTGTAATTCCGGGATTTTGTTTCATCAGGGCAAGATCATCTTCACAAGCCATAAAAAGCTCCTGCCAACCTATGATGTCTTTGATGAACAGCGCTACTTTGAACCGGGAACCAGTGGTCAATTTGTCCATTTTAATGGGAAAAACATCGGTATTACCATCTGTGAAGATATTTTTAACGACCCGGACATCTTCCCGGAACAACTATACCAGACAGACCCCGTCGCCCTTTTACATGAAAAGCACAACCTAGATTTTGTCATTAATATTGCCGCATCCCCATATATAAAAGGTAAAGACCATAGCCGCCTCACCGCTTTTTCTGCCCTGTGTAAAAAATACAAGACACCACTTCTGTACTGTAATCAGGTTGGTGGTCAGGACTCTATCCTGTTTGACGGGGGAAGTTTTACGCTAGACGAAGAGGGACAGCGCTGCGGACAGGCTCCATCTTTTACAGAGTCCATACTCATAGTTGACACCGACAACATGCGACAGGATACAACTACGGCAAAAGACGACATTGCCCAGATTTATGATGCCCTGGTCATGGGCACCCGGGATTATGTAAGAAAATGCGGCTTCAGGAAGGCTATTGTCGGACTAAGCGGCGGTATTGACTCGGCCCTTACCTGCGCTATCGGTTGTGCGGCACTGGGGGCTGAAAACATCACAGGGATCACCCTGCCCTCCCCCTACTCCTCTGCCGGGTCTGTGGATGACAGCCTGACCCTTGCCAGTAACCTTGGCATCCCCTGTCACACCCTGCCCATCAATGATATTTTTTCGGCCTTTAAGACAGGACTTGCCCCATTTTTTACAAATATGGCTGAGGATATAACCGAGCAAAACCTTCAGGCCCGGAGCCGGGGAGTACTCCTCATGGCCCTTGCCAATAAATTTGGCTCGCTTCTTCTTACCACGGGCAACAAGTCAGAACTTGCTGTGGGTTATTGCACCCTGTATGGCGATATGAGCGGGGCGCTGGCGGTGATTTCCGATGTGCCGAAGATGCTGGTGTACGAGCTGTCACACTACATCAATCGTAAAGGTGAAATCATCCCGACCAACACCATCGACAAACCACCATCAGCCGAGCTTGCCCCAGACCAATCCGACCAGGACGACCTGCCCGCCTACGAGATTCTCGACCCAATTTTAAGCGCGTACCTGGAGGACCACCTCGCCATCGGCGAGATTGTAAAACAGGGTTTTGGTGAAGACGTTGTCAGAGATATTGTCAGAAGAATAAAGATCAATGAATACAAACGCAAACAGGCGGCCATGGGACTTAAGGTTACCTCAAAGGCCTTTGGGTTCGGACGCAGGTATCCTAGCGCCCAGGGATTTCGAGACTAGAGCTTGTCCGAGAATATAAGGCGTAGCTCCTAGGGTAGGCTTAAAAATCACAGTACGAAAAGTCAGGCTCTCCCTGTAAAATCATCTCGGCAATCGTAAGCTTCACCTTGGGCACCACATACTGCCTGACCCCCAGCCACTTTTTTTCAAGCTCCATAAATTCCTGATAAAACCGGGTGCGATCCATCCGGGGAACCACCCCCATCCCCTCAGTAATCTCCTGACAACGGAAGCACCCTGGGAAATTCACAACTTTACCGTCAGGCTGGGTCAGCCCTGTTGGTACACCATGCAACCGGCAGATAAGTAAACGATGTTGATACACCGAACAGAGTTCGTTAACACATAAGGGACACATCATCTCAGGCCGCTTGCCCTCTGCGACCTTTTCTTTTTCCACGTCATCATATTTTTGGGCAAGTGCCTTAACCGTGGCAAGCTCCTCAGCCGAGAGCAGCTTCAAACCCTGCCACAGATAGGCCCATTCCAAATTGGTATGGTGCTGAAAATAGGAATCACAACAATTATCCGAACACCCCGTACAGGCAAAAGACAACTCTTGCGCCACCAGGTCATACTGTTCTTCCATTCTTGTATATAAGGCAGCTACTTGATCGCTAATATCAACTGGCAAAAGAGAGTGGCTCATGGTAAGAAATGCTCCATAAATATGTTTATTGAAATAAAAAAATCACCAGCACCATACTGGATCACTGTTATTTTGTGAACCACCGAATCACCATTAGCAATTCTTGCTCTTTTAAAAAAGGAACCAACATGTCCAGACTTCCCTGCTTCAAGGCCTATGATATACGTGGCAAAGTCCCCACCGAGCTCAACGAAGAGCTAGCATTTTATATCGGTCAGGCCTATGCCAAGCGGTTTAAACCAAAGAAAATGGCAGTGGCCCACGATATTCGCCTGTCCGGCCCAGCCCTAACAAGGGCCTTGACGGATGGTTTCCTCAAAGCCGGGGTGGATGTGGTGAACCTTGGGGAATGTGGCACCGAAGAAATTTACCACGCCGCCTTTTCCATGGATGATGTGGATGGTGGGATTATTGTTACTGCCAGTCATAACCCGGCTGAATATAACGGCATGAAACTGGTCCGAAAAGGAGCCATCCCAGTCAGTGGAGACACAGGCCTCTTTGATATTGAAGAGATGGCCAGAGATAAAGAAACCTACGTAACTGCCAAGCCTGGTGCCGAATCTACCTTCAACAACCGGCCGACATATATCGACCATCTTTTAACTTATATCAACAAGGACAATCTCAAAGCCTTGAAGCTTGTGGTGAACCCCGGCAACGGTAACGCCGGACCGATTATTGATCTTTTAGAAAAAGAACTGCCCTTTGAATTTATCCGCATCCAGGAAACACCGGATGGCAGCTTCCCGAACGGCGTCCCCAATCCGCTACTGCCTGAAAACCGGGCTATTACCGGAGATGCAGTAAAAAAACACAAGGCCCATATGGGTATTGCCTGGGATGGTGATTTTGACCGCTGCTTTCTCTTTGACGAGAATGGCAATTTCATTGAGGGATATTATATCGTCGGTCTCCTTGCTAAGGCGATGCTTACCAAAGATCCGGGGGCCAAAATCATCCATGATCCTCGCCTCACTTGGAACACCAGGGAGCTTGTCGAAGGACTCGGAGGCACTCCGATCCTGACCAAGACGGGCCACGCCTTTATCAAGGAAAGAATGCGCCAGGAGGACGCCGTGTATGGAGGCGAGATGAGTGCCCACCATTATTTTCGTGATTTTTCCTACTGCGACTCCGGCATGATACCATGGCTCCTTGTGGCAGAGATGCTGTCAACCGGCACAACACCCCTCTCGGCCCTAGTCAGCGACCGCATGAAGGCCTATCCTGTGAGTGGGGAGATCAACAATAAGGTTGATGACCCGGATGCCGTTATCAGCAAAGTCAAAGAAAAATATAGATCTGTCGCCCTTGAAATTGATTACACCGACGGCCTATCCATGACTTTTAGCGATTATCGTTTTAATATCCGTAAGTCAAATACCGAACCTGTCCTGAGACTCAATGTGGAATCCCGAGGCAAGCAAGGCCTTATGGAAGATAAGACAACAGAACTACTCAGAATTATCACAGCTTAAAAAAAAGATAGCACTGGTCAGTTAAAACATTGGAGTGGCCGGGGAAAAGATCACCTTGCCCACTAGCAAAAAACTGCCAGAAACAATAAAAAACCCGATACCTTGTGGGTATCGGGTTTTTTATTTCTCCCAGTGGGAGGCCAGGAGAAACAGGAGAAAAAATGAAGAGTAGTGTAACTGACGTATTCGCTTTCAACTCATACAGTCATGGTTATAAGAGTCCCCCCAAATAAAAAGGTTCATTTTTATTTTACTTTTCTCCATTTTCTTTCAAACCCTGTATTTTACAGGTTATCAATGATCGTATTAAATGTTGCACTGGGCCGCATGGCGGCAAAGATCTTTGCCTGTTCAGGCATATAATAACCTCCAAGATCAATAGGTTTACCCTGGCAGGAGATCATCTCGTCAACAATTTTTGTCTCATTATCTGCAAGTGACTGTGCCACCTTACTAAATTTCTCAGCAAGTCCAGCGTCTTTGCTTTGATTCGCCAGAGCCTTGGCCCAGTTTAAGGCCAAATAAAAGTGACTGCCACGGGTATCAAGCTCATTCACCTTCCGTGATGGAGACTTTTCACTCTCTAAAAAATCACCGATGGCAATATCCAACGTCTCAGCAAAAAGAGCTGCTTTATCGTTCTTATGGGTGGCATGTAGATGCTCGAAAGAAGGAACCATGGCACAGAACTCACCGAGAGAATCCCAACGCAGATGCCCCTCTTCAACAAACTGCTGAACATGTTTCGGCGCAGAACCACCCGCCCCAGTTTCAAACAAACCACCACCATTCATTAAGGGCACTATGGACAGCATCTTAGCACTGGTGCCAAGCTCTAAAATTGGAAAGAGATCGGTGAGATAATCGCGGAGCACGTTTCCTGTCACCGAAATCGTATCTTCACCCTTGCGGATACGCGCCATGGACTCCTGAATCCCTGCACAAGGTGTCACCATTCGTACATCAAGACCTGTCGTATCGTGATCTGGCAGGTATTTTTTTACCTTGGCAATAATTTCTGCATCATGACCGCGATCTGGATCAAGCCAGAAAAGAGCAGGTGAGCCAGTGGCCCTGGCCCGGCTCACAGCAAGCTTGACCCAATCCTGAATCGGCGCATCTTTGGTTTGACACATACGAAAGATGTCACCCTCTTCAACCTGTTGTTCAAGAAGAATAGTACCCGCCGTATCAACCACATAAATCGTACCGTTTGCCGGTGCCTCAAAGGTCTTATCATGGGAGCCATACTCCTCTGCCTTTTGGGCCATAAGCCCTACATTGGCCACAGAACCCATGGTGGCAGGATCAAAGGCACCATTTTTCTGACAATCAAGCACCACCTCCTGGTAGATCGTGGCATAGCAACGATCGGGGATCATGGCATTGGTGTCGTGCAATTTGTCATCTGGCCCCCACATCTTGCCACCATCCCGAACCACAACAGGAACAGAGGCATCAATGATGATATTATTCGGCACATGCAGGTTTGTGATCCCCTTACTGGAATCCACCATGGCAAGCTCACCATTTTCGTCATACACCGCCATAATATCGGCCTTGATCTCTGCCTTTTTCTCATCCGGCAAGGATTCAATCCGCTCATACACATCGGCCAGACCATTATTGACATTCACCCCAAGCTTTGCAAAAACATCACCGTGCTTGGCAAAAACATCCTTGTAGAATACCGATACACAGTGCCCAAACATAATAGGATCAGACACCTTCATCATTGTGGCCTTAAGGTGGAGAGACAGGAGCACGCCCTCCTCTTTGGCAGCTTTAATCTGGGCGGTATAAAAGGCACGCAAGTGGCGGACATTCATCACCGAGGCATCAATCACCTCACCGGCAAGGAGTGTAATGGCAGGATTAAGTACGGTGGTCGTACCATCATCCGCCACACATTCAATCCTCACCTCACAGGGTGCATCCACGGTGGCGGATTTCTCACTGCCATAAAAATCGCCCTCGCTCATATGACTCACACGGCATTTTGACACCTCCGGCCAGGGCTTCATCATCCGGTGCGGTTTTTTCTGACCAAACTTCTTAACCGACGCCGCTGCCCTGCGATCAGAATTCCCCTCGCGAAGTACCGGATTTACCGCACTGCCCAAAACCTTGGCATAACGTTGGTGCAACTCTTTTTCTTCAGCAGTTTGTGGTTCTGCTGGATAATCGGGAATATTATATCCCTTACCCTGAAGCTCCTTGATGGCTGCAGTTAGTTGGGGAATTGAGGCGCTGATATTAGGCAGTTTAATGATATTCGTAGCAGGTTCCTTAGCACGTTTGCCAAGCTCAGCCAAATCATCGGCAATCCGTTGTTCGGGGGAAAGATTTTCCGGAAAATTGGCAATAATACGACCAGCAAGGGAGATATCTTTTTCAATCAAAGAAAATCCGCTTTCGCCTGTAAAGGCTTGCAAAATAGGCAATAACGAGTAAGACGCAAGGGCTGGGGCCTCATCTACCTTGGTATAAATAATTTCTTGAGATGGCATAAAATATCCTCATATTTTTTTAATATATATGGTTAAGAAAGCGCTATCATAAACGATTTATCATTGCAAAGCCATATAACAAAAAAGGGGCAATCTGTATTCACAGATTGCCCCTTTTTTAAATTTCAGCACTCAGACCTCAGTATTGTCGGCTAAGAATGACTCAACCTATAAAAACTTTTTCTCAAGCTTATCAGAAAGTAATTCTATCTGGCCCCGAACAGAACCATCACGGACAATCTTCTCCGTAATTTTCCGCACGGCGTGAACCACCGTTGAATGGTCACGATTAACCGCCTGACCAATTGCCGAGAGGGGAAGTTCAGTATGTTTCCGAGCCAGATACATACACACCTGCCTCGGAAACGCCACCAGACGTTTCCGGGATTTTGACTGCAAGTCGTTGATGGTCACCTGAAATTGACCGGCGACAAAATCACGAATCATTTCGGCCGACATCTGCCGGTGCTGACCAATCACGGCCTGCAAAGCTTCCTTAACCATGCCTAGGTCGGGTTTCACCTTAAAAAGAGCAGCCTGAGCCTTAAGACTCACTACAACGGACTCCATCTTGCGAACATCACCCTTAACATTCTCCGCCAGATACTCAGCAATATCGGAAGGGAGGCAAAGACCATGGATGGTGGCCTTACGACGAATAATACGGAGCCTTGTTTCAAGCCCTGGAGGATTGATTGTTGTAATCAAGCCATAGGTAAGTCGGGAACGTAAACCCTCATCAAGGTCAGCAATATCACAGGGCGCCTTCGACGAGGTTAGGATTATCCGTTTACCACTTTCCATCAGGACATCCAGTGTTTCCGCAAGCTCTGACTGGGTCTTTACCCGGCCAGACAGGGTGTGGACATCTTCAATGAGAAGGACATCGCATTGCTTTTGATATTTGCGTTTAAAATTCATCATGGTGTTGGCCTTAATCTCCTTCACCATTTCCGCCGTAAGCTGTTGAGCTGTTAGGTAATGGAGACGGGTCTGGGGATGTTCATTGACAATATGATGAGCCACAGCATGGGTCAAGTGACTTTTACCAAGACCAGTACCAGCATTCACATAGACAATATTACCCAGATCTACCCGGTCATCAGCAATGGCGGAACAGGCTGAATGGGCCAGCATGTTCGAACCACCAACCATGAACTCATCAAAGGTGTAGCGAGGATTTAGGGTTTTGGTAAACTGGCGGACAACAGGCATAGTGGGCAGACGCATCTGCGCCTCTTCGGGGGGCGGCTCAGGCAAAGGCTTACCAGAAGTCCTAAACTGCACCTCCATTCCGTGGACACCAGACTGAGCCAGACACTGCTCGATGGCAGCGAGGTATTTTTCCTTCACACAGCCACAAAAAAAACTATCCGGCCCCGTTAGCAACAAAGTTTTATCGTCAACAGTTTCTCCTGTTAGCGGAGAGATCCACAGGGAATAGGCGTTTGCACCTATTTTCGCAGAAAGATTAGTTTGAATTGACTGCCACGTCATAGAAAACTCGTTATTTAAAGGAGAGTAGAAAGAACCCCGAACGGTTCGCTCTGATGCCGTTTTTTATAGTAAATCCATGACCCAGTGTCAAAGGCGATAGCACGGAAAATTTACAAAAATTTAACAAAGTTTTCAACACCCTGTAAACCCTTGCCCCAAGGGGATTTTATTTTTTATCCACGCAAAAACAGGGTGAAATAAAGGCTTTTAACGACCTCAACAAAAAGAACGTGTTTAGAGTGTGTTAGCCTAAAACAAGCCACCTGCCTAACGATTTAACGAAAAGCTAAATCTTTTTTTTACTCCCCCATCCTCTATTTTTCTCGCGCTTACTCTAAATTACGTTAAAGTGTGTTCAAAAAAAAGAATCTCTCCAGGCAGGACACACCTAAATACAGGAGTCACGTGACTTTCCGACTTTTACCGCAAAAGGAATCTTGGTCTCAAAAAAAATTATCTTTTTTACTTTTTTTCTGCCAAAACAAGAAGACCATTGCAAGCCAAAATGGTACTCATTATTAATTAGGTAAAATCTCCCTATTCCAAGTAAAATAACACCCAACCAGATCTAACAATATTATGGATATCCATCACCTCAAAATATTCATCGCAGTTCATCGTAATAGCAGTTTTTCAAAGGCCTCCCAGGAACTGCATATCAGTCAGCCTACTATTAGTGAACATATTAAAAATCTTGAGAATGAACTAAACTGCACCCTCTTTGACCGTCTTGGCCGATCTATTCTCCCCACAGCAGCAGCAGGGATACTTCTGCCCCATGCCCTGCAGGTTGTTGACGAGTTAAACAAACTAAAGGACGCCGTCTATAAGGATAACAACCAGATCAACGGGGAACTCATCATCAGCGCCTCCACCATCCCAGGCACCTATCTCCTACCCAGACTCGCCGCCACATTTAAAAAAAAGCACCCACACACGCGTTTTCAAATTCTTATTAATGATACAGGGGAGTCCATAACCAGGGTCCTAAGTCACGAGACACATCTTGCCGTAACAGGCGGAACCACTAAAAATTCAGCCCTCAACGAAACCGTTTTTTTTGAGGACAAACTTATCTGTGTAATCAGTCGTAATCTGCCCAAATCCGACCAGAAAGATCTTGCCTCTATACCCGTCCTTCTCAGAGAAAAAGGCTCAGGAACCAGGCAGACCATGGAAGAAATTTTAGCCCAGGCCCATATCCCCCTTAAAGAAAAGAATATAGCTGCAATTCTAGGGTCCACCGCTGCCATTAAAGAGGCTTTGCTGGCAGGGCTTGGCTTCTCCATCATCTCCAGTATGGCGGTGAAAGGAGAATTGACAACGGGGCAGTTGCACCAGATACCACTAGACGTGGCCTGTATGACGAGACCCCTTGTTTTTATTAGCCATAAAAAACGTACCCTTCCCCATCATTATCAGGCTTTTATGGATATGGTTACGGAAGAACTTGCCAGGTAGAGCTTAAGGTACGGCGCAGTGAACCCGCAACAACTTATCCTTTTGGAGAATATGATCAAAGCTGTACCAGGCAATGGAAACGACTTTATTATGCTCGAAAGCAACTTCATAATAGCCTGTTTTTTTCTGCTTTAAGGTGTTCGTCCAGGCCGACTGCGGGGAACAAACAAGCCTCAACCAATCATCCCCCATGGTGTATTGCTCTTCAAAACCAGACAAGTTATTTGCCACATCATAGATGGAATCACCGAGATCAATGACAATGGGAGCTTTCTCCCCGCCAGTAAAAGAGGATATCGACGAAAGTGCCAAGATAACAATCCCGGTGATGAGAATAATTTTATTATTGCGACTGCGGAGAACACTGGTATCTCGCATATTTTTCTTTTCCCTTGTAAACTGTATATCATAAACATAGGCTCTTACTCTCAGTAGTATCCGGGCACTACTGCCCTATTTTATACCAAATTACCAACGTTCTTCACCCACAAAATAATAACTCCACCCATGAACCAAAACATACTAACCATTGCCAAAATTTTCTCACACCACACGATCATTTCTGCCACCCCTTTGGGTAACGGCAATATCAACGACACCTACCTCGTTCTCGATGCCCAAGGCCCTTTTATCCTCCAGCGCCTTAATAGCAAGGTCTTCCCTGCCCCCAAGTTAATTCTTGCCAACCAGAGGCTCCTGCAAAAACTTCTCGCATCCCAACCCAAGAAAGACGCGACCTTCCGGATCCCAAATCTTATCCTAACCCGCCACGGCCATAGCCACCACCAGGATGCCAACGCCCACTACTGGCGAGCCCTGGAGTTTATTACCCAAAGTAAGGAGATCAAGGAGCTCCAGGAATACCAGGCCGAATCGGTTGGCAGAATCCTTGGCCGCTTTCACCGTCTTGGGGAGGATACATCCTGTCGAAACTTCCATACCATCCTACCAGGACTCCATACCACAGGGGCCTATCTCCGACAGTATACGTCCCAGACCAACACCCCACAGGATGCGCCCCAGGACCTACTAAGTTTTTGCCGGGACTGCATCAACCATCATCAACACAAAGCCAGCCTTATTGCCAGCAAACTCCAGCACCACCTCCGCACTAAATGGCTCACCCATGGTGACCCCAAACTTGCCAATATTCTCTTTGACAAAACCTCAGGCCTAGCCTGTAGCCTCATTGACCTTGACACCATTGGCCCTGGCCTCATCCAGCATGACCTCTCCGATCTTATTCGTTCCTGTTGCAATCAGGCTGGTGAAGACAGCCCTAAGGCCACCATTCATTTCAACCAGACCCTGGCCCAAAAGATTATCACCGGTTACTCCGCCGTAATGTCCCCCCTGCTCTCAGAGGATGAGATAACCCTCCTGGGAAGATCCCTGTGGCTCATGTCCTTTGAACTCGGTGTCCGCTTCCTGACTGATTACCTCCAAGGCTCAACCTACTTTAAGACCAGTTTTCCCCATCATAACCTCACTAGGGCCCACAACCAGTTCCAGCTTACAGAACAAATTATAGAGGCTCAGCCCGCCCTCGAAGAATATCTTTGCAACTGCTTTCCCTCTCATTAAGACAAAAAAAACTACCCCATCTTTTCTGCTTTACTCTCTTTTTTTAATCTGCCTATACTATTGAGGGTGCACAAAAAACCTCTGCCCAATAACCATAATACTTTTCCCTTTCACCTAGGCTCCTCACCATGAATCTCAAAACACGTATTACCATAACCCTGAGTGTCACCCTTGCCCTGGCAATTATCTTGGGGGGCGTGGCTTTTGCCCAAGGCAACAATCTCGGTGTGCTCATTGCCCTTGTAGCTCTGGCTTCACAAATCACAGCCTTTCTGACAGCCAAATCAATCCTCACCCCCCTTGTCCTGGCAGCTAGCCACTTAACGGCATTAAAAGAGGGGGACCTCACAACCACCATAGACTCAGCCAATAATACCGAGACAGGACAATTTACCACGGGCCTAAAGGAGATCCAGAGCTCTTGGAGGAGGGTAGTTGGTGACTTTTCAGAAAACAGCGCCGATATCAACCAGGCCGCCCGGGAACTCACGGAGGTTGCCGGTGAGATGCTCACGGGGTCCACTCACATGCGTGATAAAGCCGCCCATGTGGCCAATGCCACCGAGGTGATGAGCCGCAACATGACCGCTGTGTCCGCCGCCTCTGAAGAGCTTAGCACCAATATGAAAATGGTCTCCGACAATGCCGCCATGTCATCAGAGAATATGCATACCGTTGCCTCGGCAACCCAGGAGATGAACGACACGGTTAATGAAATTGCCAGATCAGCAGAACAGGCCAGAAGTGTCACAGAAAATGCGGTAATCTCAGCCCAAAATGCTTCAGCACAGGTGGATGAACTTGGTATTGCAGCAGGTGAGATCAATAAGGTTATTTCGGTTATTAACGAGATTGCCGATCAGACCAAGCTCCTGGCCCTTAATGCCACCATTGAAGCAGCTCGGGCCGGGGAAGCCGGTAAAGGATTTGCTGTTGTCGCTAATGAGGTGAAGGATCTAGCGGCGCAAACCAATCAAGCCACAGTTGAAATCGGCAGTAAAATCTCCACCATGCAGAATTCAACCCAATCAACCATCACTGAAATCAACTCCATCAGTAATGTTATTAATGATATGAACGAGCTGGTAAACTCCATTGCTACCGCCGTGGAAGAACAATCGGTAACCACCCGGGATATCACAGATAACATTGGTGCTGCCTCAGAAGGAATTGAAGAGATGACCAAGGCTGTGGGTGAGGCGGCCTACGCCGTCCAGGAGGTGAATGAAAATATCACTGAAGCGGCAAACTCGGCGGTCCAGGTGGCAAGTGATATCAATATGGTGAATAAGGAGAGTAATAATATCCGCGACATTGCCTCCCAGGTAAGTGCCAGTGCCGGAGAACTAACCTCCATCGGCCTTGACTTGCAAACCTCAATGTCGGGATTCAAACTCCCCCAAAACCTTCTTCACAAGAGAACCGGGCCACGACCACTAATCAAATTTAACGCCCAGCTTGACACCTATATTGAACCAATGAATGATCAGCACATTATCATCTTCGACTATATGAATAAGATCCATTTTGCCCTAAAGGATCGGAAAGGCCAGGACGTTATCCTGCCAATCCTTATAAGCCTCACCGATTATACCACTGAACATTTTGCCAACGAAGAACGGTGGATGGCATCCATAGATTATCCAGGGCTTGGCAACCAGAAGAAGCTACACACCATTCTTCTTAAAAAACTTGGTAATATCATTAAACAGATGGAACAGGGTGAGGAGGTTAACCTGATTGAGGTGATGAACTTCCTCAAGAAATGGCTGGAAGAGCACATTGTTGGTACGGACAAGAAGTACGGAGAATTTTGTAACGACCGGGGAGGCTGCGATTAAAAGAGACCTTGCGTTCACGACCAGCGCAACTCACTCCAATATGGAGTCTTAAACACGACCCTATATCCCCCCTTGAGACAACGGCAAACCAGCACCTTCCATGTCTGTACCGGATAGAAGATATAGCCTAGGGTAAATGTGGCCCCCTATGACCAGCAAAACATCAATATAATCATCATATTGGATCTATAAGGCCCAATATAAACCAAACCCACAACTAACAGCCCTCGCCACCTGACACCCTGGATTCGCACATATTTCACCAGAACCAGCCCACCCATCGGTACAAAAAGGCCATGCGCCGATAACAATTACTACTAGCAACAAGATAACTTTTAATGTAGTTTACATTTTAACCTTAAATTAACCGTAGTTTAGCATCGCCGCGCTAACCTGCCCAGGCCGGTAAAAAAATGCCAGCCCCTTTAAACTAGATACAAAGATCAGTGAAAACTGATTCGCAGCGAGAATAGACCATGAACAAAAAAAAAACAGCTAATCAAAAGATTCTCTTCCTCGGCTCAAATGTCAAAATAAGAAATCTCCCCATCAAGGAAGTAAGCCTGATAGAGGAGGGAAGTCTGCCCGCCTACGGGTACAATCCCGGCGACTTCGTTGAACTCATGGCCGGCAAGGTAGCAGTGGAAACAGGACGGCTGGATCAGTGTATCACCTGGCTTGCCGGCAATCTGACCGAAGAAAACCTGACTCCACACATTTCCACCATTACCTACGGTGAGCAAAAGGATATTTTTCAGATTTTCAGAAGATACGCAAAAGCCAATATAGAAAAGGATCATGGCTGGTTTATGGTACATCAGATCCTGCCCTTTGCCGGACGGGGTGAGGGGTGTGAGGACTTTAAAATCACCGCAGAAAATAAAAAATTAGTCAAGGACCAGGATGGTATCCTGGTGATTGACGACGGTGGCCAGCCCCCTCAGGTCGCTGCAGAGTTAAAAAAGCTCAGCCCCGACGCCTGGGTTATCGGCATGGGGATATCTGTTGCCCACTGGGCCAACTGGGCCGATAATTTCAAAGAAAACTTTATACTCTTCGGTCGTCTTTCCGACCTTGAAACCACCCGGATGGAAATGGACAGTTCAGTTATCTGGGAGTCCATCGTGGCGATGATTTTGCGCTCCCTGCGCTCATCGGAGGTCGGCCTGTGGAACAGTAAAAAACAACGCTTTAAATGCACTATTATTATAGAAATGTTCCCCCACGGAATCCTCTATATCTGCCCTGAACATGTCTACTTCAGACATCGCCCTGGAAGTCTGCCAGAGAAAAGTTCACCCCGCCAGAAAGGCTCCGTTCCCGCCTACGATACCCTTGTGACATCCATGCTGGCCCTGGAGTTTCTGCGCGACCAGCAAGTAGGTAGCCGTTGCCACGTCCAGACCTTTACCAAAAAGGTTCTAAAAAACTGGAACTGGCTGTATGAGCATGGTTATTTTTTCACCGACACCCTGGAGTTTCCCCTGCTGGATTTCTCCTCAGATTTTGCCCTTGAGTGTGAAGAACAGCCAAACCCCAAGATTGACCCATTTTTTATTACCCTACCAAGCTTCTCACCCCAATTTGACAATGTTCTGGAAAAGGTCGCAAGTCAGGTGTGGGATGAGGATAAACAGAGTGGCTTGCGGACATTCTTTGATCAGGACACCCATGCCCCAGGAACAACTACCCACTCTGCCCATGGCTATATGGATATCATTCTCGAGGTCATCCATAGCCTACAAGAAGAGGTGAGTATAAAAACAGGATTTGAACAGTATCGAATGTTTAACATCGGTCATTTACGCACCACCGACCCCGCCGAGATCGGTCCGATCCTTACCCTGCAATCAGTTATGGAATCATACGTCTCAAAGGAGAACTACCAGCGCCCCCTTTGTCTTGGCGTCTTTGGCCCGCCGGGGTCAGGTAAATCATTTTCGGTTAAAGAGGTCGCTCGGGTTATTGGGGATAAATTCAGAGAGAACCCCTTTGATTTTTTTGAATTTAACCTAACCCAGTTTGCCTCACCAGATGAGATCAATTCATCCATTGATCTTATCCGCGCCTCGGTGGCCCGGGGCAAGGTGCCTATTACCTTCTGGGATGAATTTGACTGCCGTTATGATGGTCACGAATTCGGCTATCTACGTTATTTTCTACCCTCCATGCAGGATGGGGTCACCTACGTCCACGGTACACCCTATTACATCGGGCGCTCAATCTTTGTCTTTGCCGGTGGAGTCAAGTCCAATTACGCCGGTATGGAGGCATTACTCACCACCGATGACATGGCAGCCCTGCAACTCACCAGAACTTTGAAAATCCCCGATTTCATGAGCCGTCTAAGGGTCGTCCTTGATATTGACGGGATTGAAATACCTGAGCATCTACTCCGGGATTCTGCCACCAAAGAGGAGCTTGACAAACTGAAAAGAATTCTGATTAAACGCGCCTTTATCATTGCCCACCAGATGGATACCCACTGGCGAAAGGCGGCCAGAAAGACCTCCGGCCTGCTTCTGCGTCTGCTCCTTGCCAACTACAAGTTTGGAGCCCGCTCCATTGAGGCGGTTATTGAGGCCAGTCGCGCGGCAGATCGCCTGGTTTACGGCCTGCCCGAGCTGATCGGCCCATCAGGCGCCAGAATCCATGCCGAGTGGCGAGTAGATCTTGAGCGACGTATTGACCAGATCCGCAAGCAACAGGGCATGCGCTCGGTATGGTAAAACAAGACCTGAGGTCTGAAGGGTAAAGGGTATAGAGACACGACAACACCTATTCTTGACCACTTACCCCTTCCCCCCAGCCTTTACAAAAAACCACTTGCGGAGGATCACCCTTTGCGGTATAAACATCTCTTCTTATGCACCTGTAGCTCATCTGGATAGAGTACTTGGCTACGAACCAAGGGGTAGCAGGTTCGAATCCTGCCAGGTGCACCATGAATAGCAAAAGCCCATGCTTCATTATTGAAGCATGGGCTTTTTTTTATGTTCAATGGTCTATCTAGTAAAACTACAACAACCCCTTCTCCCGCAACTCCTGAAATTGCCTCTTATCTACCGTTTGAATATGATCAAGCAACCAGGTGGAAAGAAAGTCAAGTAAAGCCCCAAGAGACTCAAAGTCACTATCATTTGCAGTTGCCTGTAAGACATACTTGACAAACCCGGAGTGTAACTTACGATGTTCGGGAAAAATGGCTTCATCCCGACGCCATATTTTTTCCTCGGTGGAAAAATGATATTCCAAATAACTAGTCATTTCTTCAAAGGCGTGGTTCACCACCGCCTTATATTCCACCCTATCTTCTGCCCTATAGACTGACAGTAGACTATTATACAGATCAAACAAAACCTTGTGTTGCTCATCAATCTCATCAAAACCAACAAGGTAACTATCATCCCAATTTATGATTTCTGCCATTTTATCCCCTATAAAAATAAATATAACCAGTGTTGTCTGGTTAGAAAATTGCGGGAGCATAAACGCTGAACAAATATATTATTTATCTACGCTTATGGCATAAAAATTCTTGACTTTCTAGGTTCTCTACAAAAGTTGAACCGAACACTACTGGAATATAACCCGCCTACGTTTTTATTTTACTCAGAAAAAACGACTGAGAGCAAAGAAAACTTCCACAGTCAAGGCATCTTAAATATGGAATTACAGTGGGAACTCACCACCGAAAAAACGAACCAGAAGAGGTTGGAGGACCTTACGAGAAAACGCCAAACCCCCTTGACTATACACACGCACCTCCGTGGCACCACAAGTTCCCCCCGAACAACCCTCCAGTAGTGTTAAATCCAGGCCCTGACCTTGCAAAGCGGTAACGAGACGATCCAGAACCTGGGGAGACGAGCAGACAAACACAAGTTCCCGCTTAAACTTGCTGCCATCGGTGAACGCCGACATGATCACCAGGAGATCCAGTTTTTGGCTGGCCATATAATGCATAAAACCGCCGTAACAATCAGAGTCATGCTTGAGCCAGGCTGCCATGGAAATAGCCACAGAGCTAATCCCGCAACACCTCCCACAGGCCTGGAATGATTTATAATCCCTGCGGAGCAAATCATGGGTGGACAGATCCGACATCTTGTTTTTTTCGGTCAAAATATCTATGTAAAGTTCTGTTTTTGCTAATGGATATAGTGATTCCATTTGGGCAATAGCATTAGAATCACCAGATGTTACCCGCATGGCGATAGGATCAAGATTAACAGTATCAAGCAGAATAGCCCCACAAAGCATGGTAGCTACCTCCTGCCCCATATCGATACTGGCCTGCAAGAACTCATGGGCAACAAGGGAGGCAGTGGAACCAACCTTCATAATAATCCGCAGTAACACGTCAGGAAAAAGACCCTCATCGTAGTGATGATCCAAAACCCCAACCACCCGGTCATGATACGGGAAAAACTGCGCCCCCGGACAATTATGATCCACCAGAATCAAACTAGCTCCGCCGGCAAAAATCTCCGCCAGGTCAACTTCGTCGATAAAGACAAGATCATCAAGGTGTATCCCTGCCAACTCAAGAACGTAAACGACCTCAGATCTTAACCTTAAATCGGCCCTGGGGATCGGCAAAAGAGGCCAGACATTTAGCGTCTCCTGGTGCAAGTAACGCATATAGGCGTAGGCGATGGACGAAACAACAGAATCCAGGTCCGCCGCATCATTGCCGACAATAATAAGCTCAGCCTTTGTTATACTTGACCTTGTTGCTGTGAGATAGGTATGGAGAGAGGACATATCCATTAAAAATAGACCGGTTTTACCTCCACCGGTTTATTGCCACGCGTACCATTTACAATGGCCATAGCAACGGCGTGGGCTGATTTTATCGCATCATTTACCCCGATACCATCCCAGCCAAAACCACATATATGCAAACCTGCCTGCTTCTGTTGCAGGGTCTCGCGCCACCGGAGTAAACGCAGATGATCCTCCTCAAGCTGCGGGATCCCACCACTTGGGCGCATCACTTTAGAAAATACCGGTTCACCGGGGAGATCGAGAAGCTCCGCCAAGTCAGCAGTAGCCCTAGCAATCAACTCCCCATCGCAAAGTTGCACCCGCTCTGGATGTCTGCGCCCACCCACCAAGACCTCCAAAAGAACGTGACCCACAGGCGCCCGCCCCGGAAACATTTTGGTGGTAAACATACACCCCAAAATAAAGCGTCCCTCACACTCAGGCACTAGGAACCCGAAGGCCTTAGGCACAAAGCCCTCCCCCTTAAAACCAAGGACAATATTGCAAATAGTTGCCTCCGGCACACGACTCACCGGTGGCTTAAATGGTGCTAGTAATTTCAAACCACCATTCATGGGCAGTCCACTGACCAAATGCGAGCAGGTAAACGACGACTCGGCGCAGACCACCTCAAAACCTTCAGGAGTCGGAGTAAAAGACTGGACAGCAGAGCCATAACGCACATCCATCCCTTCAGCCAAGCGATTTACGAGAGTCACCATGCCATCTGGAAAATTAATCATGGCTGGTACCCCCCCTCCCCCGCAAGCCTTCTCTTTCTTCCTGGCCTTCAGCCCTCGAAGCAGGGAGCCATACTCTTTTTCAAGCTCGCGTACTCCAGGCATCACGGCGTCCATGGAAAGCTTTGTAAAGTCTCCCGAAAAGGTGCCGGTAACCGCAGCATCGACAAGGGGCAGCACCCCTTGTCCAAAACGCGCCTCCGCCCACTGGCTTACCGTGGACTGGCCAGAGACAGGTTTAATAAAAGGCTCCGCCAGAAGCCGTATTTTCGCAAAAACACCAAGAATAGGAGAACGTATCAGCTCCGCAGGCTTTTGCGGTAAAGCCAAAAGTCTACCATCCTTACAAAGATAGCGTTTAAAGTCAGCAAGGGGGGCTTTTTGCAGTATTGAATCAAGATGGAGATCCGCCAACATCTCCTGACTTTCAGGCTTATTATCAAGAAACCCGTGGGGCCCGGCCTCAGCAAGAAAACCGTCCTCCGCCAAAGAATCAATCACCCCACCCACGCGCTCCGTCTTTTCCAACAGACAGATACTAAGAGAGGGATGCCGTTTTTTAAGAAAATGCGCACAGGCCAGACCGGAGAGACCGGCCCCAACAATAATCACATCCGAGTGAGTCATAATGGTTTTGCTGGAAAAATTTTAAACAACGAATCTAAAAGGAGCTTCTTGAACAAAAAAAGCACCTTACACTAGAATAGAAGAAGTTTCGAGGCCAAGACGATAAAGACTCGTCGCTTTCAGGTTATTACCAAAACCATCGAGTGATGATTTTAAACTACAGGCGCAGAGGATTCAGATTTTTTTAAGAAACTTTAACATCAATTAAAGATTCAGCAGTTCTTGGGCTTTTTCCATTTCAGCAAACAAATCCACCATATACATCTTAATTTTCTCACTATCAAGACCAAAACGGGCCAAACCATTCTCATCAATCACCGTGGCAAGACCATTCGCCCCAACTCCAATGCCCATTGACAGGACGATGGCATTAGCCAGAGCTACAAGCGCCGTTAAATCATCCCGACCGAGAGCATCCGGTTCATGATGATTCTCAACGGCATCTTTCATCTCTTCCGGAAATCCCCATTTCTGCAGGATAATCCCCCCAAGTTTTGCATGATCAATACCCACAACTTCGTGTTCAGCCGCCTCAAAGGTAAGCTGTTCATGCTGGACAAGGTTCACAATCCGCGCAAAATCATCGGCAATAAAAGTCGAGAGAAACCGTTTGCCAATATCATGTAATAGGGCCGCAGTAAAAACAGAAGATCCATCAATCCCGGGAACTGTCGACACCAGAAGCTTGGCCATGATCCCGCAGGCCACAGAGTGTTTCCATAACTCCCCCTCGCCAAGATCATACCCCCCACCAACCTTGCCCTTGAAAAACTTGGCAGAAGAACTGGTGATAATAATATCCTTCAACACATCCTGACCAATCACCACAAGCCCCTCATCTAGGGAGGAAACCTTCCGGGGCAAACCAAAATAAGCGGCATTACATATTTTTAAAACATTGGCCGTGATAGCCGCATCAAACTGAATAACCTCAGCAAGCTGAGTTGCTGTGGTATTCGGATCAGCCAGAAGGTCCATCACCCGCTGCGCGACCTTGGGAAAAGGCGGAATATGCTCAATAAGGAGTAATACCTCTTCAAGTCGACTCATATTTCAACCTCTCCAGTTCCTGACACCTTTAGGATAACCTGACCTGTAGCCACATCAACACTGAGCGTCCGATTCACCGAACCACCAACATCGACCTTCACCGGAGTGATCCCATTTTTCGTAAAAAGAAGTTTGGCAATTTCGTAGTTCCGCAGGCCAATATTAAAAATGCCGGCCGAATCCATCAGTTGGGAACCACCGACCATACGCACCGTCATATTTTGCTTTGATGCCCCAAGGCTGTAGGCCTTTTTAAAGAGCATTGGAATACCACTATCACCAAACATATAGGGGTTAGTCCTGGCCCGTTCCTTATCAATCCTTGAATCGGGTAACATATAATGGAGCATCCCGCCCACCTTAGCCACATGATCCCATATTGCAATACCAATGCAGGAACCGAGAGAAAAAGTAATAAGGTGTTCCTTGGGATCCTTGCTGACCTTCATGTCAGAAATCCCCACCACCTGTCTTTTTTCACCTTTAAATATCGCCATAGTTATTTCTTGTACGCCGTGGTACTCACCTGCTTGAATGAATGGTCAATGGAAGTCAGACTTTCAGAGTGACCAATAAATAAATAACCACCAGGCTTCAAACAACGACTAAACTTATTCACCAGTTCCTGTTGGGTCTCACGATTAAAATAGATCATGACGTTCCGGCAAAAGATAATATCGAACTCCTCTTGCCAGGGGAAATCACCCATGAGATTGAAGCGTTTAAACGATATGGACTCACGCAACCCCCGCTTCACCCTGACAAAACCTGCACTCTTGCCCTTGCCCTTCTGGAAATACTGTTTCAGAATCTCTTTTGGCATTGACCGGACACGCTCATCGGCATACACCCCAGCCTTGGCAATGGCCAACACCTTGGTGGAAATATCTGTTGCCTGAATGACAAAGGAAAAAGAACGTTTTTTCTGTTTATAATTATTTAAAACAATAGCCAAGGTGTATGGTTCTTCGCCTGAGGAGCATGCTGCCGACCACACCTTCAGTCCTGAGGCACCCGACGCCGAAAATCCAGGGAGTACCGTGGAGGTCAAATACTCAAAATGGGAATTTTCCCGAAAGAAACTGGTGAAGTTAGTGGATACCGAATTGATAAGATTGATCAGTTCCTCACCACTTGTATCGTCCCGCACGTAGTCATAATAGGCTTCGAAGGAAGCAATATTGCATTGCCTAAGTCGTTTTCCTAAACGGGCATTCAAAAGTTCCTTTTTCTCAGGCTTTAAAAAAATACCAGTATTATCAAACACTAAACTACTGAATTTCTTAAAAAGACTATCCGTTAAGGGGGCATAACTAAGTACCATTGTCGAACCTACATCTCAGCCAATTGATCAAGAAGTCCCTTGCCAACAACCTGATTCACGTCAAGGAGGATCTTTACCTCGCCCTTAACCTTGCCCATGCCAAGGATGCAGTCTGTATCCATTTGAGTTGAGCCAAAGGATGGTGACTCCTCAAGTTCCTCTTCAAGAATATTGAGCACCTCAGAAACCGAATCAACCAGCATCCCCACCTGGATGGTAGAGGTAGCACCATTGACCTCAACCACAATAATACAGGTACGATCATTATACTCCTGCGCGACCATGCCAAATTTTGTACGTAGCTCCAGCACAGGAATAACTCGGCCACGGAGGTTAATGACCCCCTTCACAAAATCAGGCGTTTGCGGTACAGCGGTAATCTCCATAAGACCAATAATTTCCCGCACCTTTAGGATACTAATGCCGTACTCCTCATTTGCCAGAGCGAAGGTCAGGTATTTCCCCGCAAGTCCCTTAATCCCACCACCCGCCTCTTCCTCAACAGTCGCTTCATCACTCATTTTAATATCCTCCAAACTCTTTAATTACAGCCTTTCAAATTGAGGGCGTATATGTTTATTATTAAGACTTTTCCCGAAAAAAACCTCTTGTTGCAGATCCTACAAATGTTCGCCAGCAACAAGCGGAGAACCGATGTCGTCACTTGCAGAGATAAGCCCGGCCAGATCAAGGATCAGCCCGACACGGCCATCACTCAAGATAGTTCCCCCGGCAACACCGTTAATATCCTTTAAATACCCACCCAAGCTCTTGATCACAACCTCCTGCTTACCCAACAACTCATCAACAAGCAAGGCCCGTTGCCGCCCTTCGTTCTCGATAACAACAACAATACCATCCGTGATTTTTTCAATACCACCCTCAACATCAAACACGTGGTACAAGCGGATAACAGGGATCAGCGAATCCCGAACCATAAGGGTTTCCCCCTGTCCTTGCACCGTTTTATAATGCTCTTTACGGGGTCGCATGGATTCCTGAATAGCAGTGGTGGGAATAATATACCGTTCCTGCCCCACCCTAACAATAATGCCATCAATAATGGCAAGGGTCAGGGGCAAACGCATAAGAAACTGCGTTCCCTCTCCCGGGGTTGAGATAAGTTCAACCTTACCCCGCAGTTTTTCAACCCCTTTTTTCACCACATCCATACCAACCCCCCGACCGGAGACATCGGTGATCTTGTCGGCGGTGGAAAATCCAGGCAGAAAAATCATATTATTTACTTCATGGTCAGAAGGGTGATCCCCCTCAGCAATAAGTCCCCGCTCCTTGGCTTTGGATCGTATCTTTGCCGTATTAAGGCCTTGCCCGTCATCATGAATCTCAATGATGATATTCCCCCCCTTGTGGTAAGCGGCAAGCTTCACTGTTCCTTTACCAGGCTTGCCCAGGGCCTCACGTTCCTCAGAAACCTGGACACCATGATCAACCGAATTGCGCATCATATGAACCAAAGGATCGTAAATGGAGTCAACCATATTGCGGTCAATTTCAGTCTCCTCGCCTTCCATAACCAGATCAACAATTTTGCCTGATTTTTTGGACAGATCCCGTACCAGACGGGTCATCTTCTGAAAGGTTTGGCGGATGGGAACCATACGCATGGACATTGCCGTTTTTTGTAATTCGGAGGTAATGCGACTTAGTTGCGTGAAATCCTTATTCAACTTGGGATCAGACACCGAGGTCACCAGAGGATTCTGCCGCACCATGGCCTGCATAATCACAAGCTCACCCACCGCATTAACCAACCCATCCAATTTCTCCACATCCACCTTGATAGATGCCCCAATTTTAGATTTTTTCCGTGGTGCCGTGGCGGCGGGGGCCGGGGCCGGGGTCTTTGCAACCTGGGCGCTTGGCTTTGCTACTGTGGGAGCCACTTTAGCAGGTTCAGGGGCTTGCTCTGCATCAGGGAGGGAGTCTGTTTTTTCTTCTTTTTCGGCAGGAACGGGATCACTTGCCCCAGGCGCATCTTTTCCGGGCAACTCCACATCCGCAAGTGATTGTCCAGACTGAACCGCAACAACCTTGGCCACCCAGTCAGAAATATCAAAAAACTGATAGGCCTCGGGCCCCTGCTCAAGCATATCCGAGATATTCTGCACCATACTCCGCAAGAAGTCACCGACGCCAAGGACGATATCAATAATATCAGCATTCATGGCAATTTTATTATTGCGCACATCATCAAGCAAATTTTCAGTGGTATGGGCAAGCTTATTAATATGAGTCAGATTGAGAAAACCTGAGACACCCTTTACCGTGTGGAAGGGCCTAAAAATATTATTGATAATATCAACATCATCAGGGGCCTGTTCCAGTTCAAGCACATTTACCTCAATGGCCTCCAGATGCTCAAAGGCCTCCGACACAAAACCTGCGACAAGATCGGCATCCTGAAGAAAGTCAGGGATATCACCATCCTGGCCAAGGTCAAGCTTAGCAGGCGACTCTCCCTGCCCAGAACCACTTTCTGCCTCTGCAGAGGTAGAAAGTGGTTCACCCAGAACCTCGTCCTCCCCCGCCGCCTCGCCGCTGTCACCAGCCAAAACTTTATTGACCCGCTCGATCAGGTCGTCAACCTCTATCTTTTGGTACTCGCTGACGCCATTTTCAAAAACGTTCTTAACCACAGCCACCATCTTGCCGATACGATCCCCAACAGCAAGGGCAACATCAATTGCTTCGCCATCCATTGCATGGCGACCATTGCGAACCTCATCCAGTAAATTTTCGGTGGAATGGGCAAGACGGGCGATATCGTCAAGATCCGTACAACCGGCAATCCCTTTGATGGTATGAAAAGATCTGAAGATAGAGTTGATTGTCTCGGCATCGGTTGGATTACTCTCAAGTTCAAGCACACTGTCTTCAATGGCAGTTAGATACTCTGTGGACTCTTCAATAAAGGCCATAAGCATCTCAGTATCAGCAAGAAAACGGGTATCAACCTCTGCATCGCTCCCCGGCTCAGAACTTATCCCGAACACAGCAGGGTCTATTTCATAGCCAGTGGCCTGTAGATATTCGCAAAACACGCCCATATTTGCATCGTCACCCCGCTCGACCTCCTGCAAAACAGTGATACTGTTGATAAGACCATCAAAACATTCCTGCGAGTCCGAATATTCCCCCATGATCATGCCTTCAAACACCTTCTTCAAGGCATCAACCATGGAAACCATCATCGGCTGTTCAGCCATATCAGCATGGCCGAGCAGGGAATCAAAGATCTCCAACAACTCCCCAATAGCCGAGAGGTCGCCGGGCTCTACATTCATAATTTTTACCGCTAAATCATCCAACAGTTGTTCTATTGCCTTTTGCGCGTCCGCCATATATTTCCCTCAACAAATCAAACACTTCACTGAAAACAGCATGACTCGATGTTAAAACTTTTCTGGTTCTGTATTGTATTATCTATATAGTCTGCTCAGATCACCTCCTGTTTTGCAAGTTTTTTGTCTCTGAAACAGAGCAAAATTAAAAACATATTTATTTCAAAAAAAACAAAAAAAACAGCGCCTTGATTGGATCAAGGCGCTGTTTTGCAAGCAGCACATATGGATATGACCTAAAAGGGCCAGCCGTTAGTCTTCGGACAAACTCATGGCCTGCAACTGCTCATCAATTACAGCAAGATTAACCGCAACCTTCTCGGCTAACTCAACCTGAGGATACTTATCAAGGATCTCCTGGAGCAGTCGCCTTGACTGAGTCAGGTAAGCAAATCTGCCATTATAATCTTTTGTCCGCCTGGCCTTGATAAAAAGGTTAGCCGCTTCCTTCCGTAGCGCAACAGCTGCAAGAGACGCAGCCTTTTCAATCTTCGTCACTGCCCGCCCGTCATATTCTGAACCAAGCAACTCGGAAAAAACGGCAATGGATTCGTCGTACATTTGCATATCGAGGAGATTTAACCCCTCCTGCCAACGATCGGCAAGGGCCTGAGCCCGCCTTTCTTTCTCCTGTTGAATAAACAAAGCTCGCCCCTCACGAACCACCAGAATCATTTCGTCAATCCGAGCCTTGGCATCATCTGGAAGGCGGGCCTGTTTCATATTCTGCAACTCGTCCAGGGCCTGCTGAAACTGCTTTTCATCTGCGAGTTCCTGTACATGCAGTAAGCGAAAACCAACATCATTTCGCGTTTGATCCTCAGCCCGCTCATACAATTTCAATGCCGCAGCGGTATGAATACCACCGGGATACTGAAGTTGCAAATGTCGCAAGTTCTTCTCAAGCTCCACCGGAATAGAATGGCCATCAAAGGAAAGGTAGGCGTACAAACACTGGGTATACAGAGCTATTTCAGTTGTGTGATCGTCAGTGGCATAGAGCAGAGCCAACTGATCGGTTACAATCCGGTGGGTCTCCTCCCAGCTACTGAGTACATCGGCAATTGCCAGATATTGGTTCCGCGCCTCTTCATACTCACCAGAGGCAATCAAAAGCTCGGCAATTTTTAGCCGTAATGGCCACTGTTCTCTGGGATCAAGCCCCTTAACTACAAGGCTAAGCACCTTGGCAGCATCGTCAAGGCGTCCCATTTTCACCAGGGCAAAGCCATAAATTTGATTTAGTTCAGGACTTAATTCACCCTCCGCTATGTCCTGTAAATTCTCCACAGCAAGAACAATACGCTCATAATCCTGTTTGTCATTGTAATAATGAACAATCTCACGCCCCTGCTCCGCCATCTCCGCCTTAAAAACGCCGAGCATGGTGGGCAAATAAAGCGCCTGTACCCCCCAAACCGTATCACAGTCCTCATTGAGAAAACGGATATCGCACTTACTGGTGGCATAATAGCCTTGGGCCTCTCCAGATTGCAGGGTCTGATAGCCTCCAGCCAAGGAATGAACCAGCTGATAACAGGCAATAAACTGCTCAGGCTGCTCAAAGCCAACCCCGAGAGTTGCCGTCTCCTTTACAAGGCCAGCCCATTTGGCCTCTTTATCCTTGTACACCTGGTAACGCTGGGCAATAAAGTCCAGATCAAGCGCATCATCTTCCACATTAAAATCATCCGGAAGATCCAGTTGCTCAAAGACATCTGCAAGCTCTTGCTCTTGGCTATCAGCCGCAACTTCGCCAGACTCAGCAACCGTATCCTGCTGGTTGTCACCCATAACACCCTCTTGCTGCAACGGATCAAGCCCCGAGCCGGAGGGGGTAGGAGAGGGCTGACACCCTGTAAGCAGCACAAAAAAAAGTGCAATACCACCGACATAACTTAAATGATTTTGTTTCATGCTCTGCCACCATTCTCTGTGTTTAGATTGGGAAATGTAACAACTCTACCCATCTTCCGTGAGAGTTGTTCCGCTAAAAAACTTAACGCCCCAAGACAACATGACCTAATGGCTCCAATAAGGCCTAAAAAAACGTTGTAATTTAACGTCTCCACCCACCCCTATTTCACCAAAGGTAACAACAGGGGTCTGCATGGTGGCTGGATTTCTTGATCTCGACATCACCCCCCCTCCGCGCACAGCAACAGGAACTTCAATCTGACCAAGCTCTGGATAAAACAACGGCAATTCCTTAACACCAGAAAAAGAAAGATCTGCCAAATCAAGGGCCTTTGCATAATCTCGATTTAAGATATAATCAGCCGCAACCCTTGTCCACACAGGTAAAGCGCCGGAGGAACCGGTAATATGCGTGGTTTTCCGCACCATGGGTTTATTATCGTCATACCCCACATAGGCAGCAAGCACCAGACCATTATCCAGACTTACCCCACTGCCCTCACCCCGGTGAGCCCCAGGCACAAGACCGGCAAAAGAGGCATTGGTAAACCGATTGGCTGTCCCCGTCTTGCCCAATACAGGCACCGTAATGTCCATATCAAGCAAATTAGCCTCAATCTCAGGATCACGACTATGGAGATGAATATTGCGGTAGGCATAGCGACCGGTGCCAAACTTGATAACATTGCGGAGAATATCATTCACAGCAAGGGACGTCCGGGGATCAATAACCATCTCCTTCCTGGTATCGGCCCGATAAACAACCTCACCATCATTGGATTCAATCCGCTCAATAAGGCCAACACTGACATTTTGCTGGCCAGCGGTCGAATAGGCCATACCCGAGGTCAACCCTTCATAAATTTTGGCTACCTCATTGAGGCTGATCACATTAGAACCCAAAGGAAAGGACAGAACCGGTTGCAAATCACTCTCCACCCCAAGGGCACGACACAGGCCGATGAGATACTCCAAGCCCACCGTCATCCTAAAGTCCCGCAGCGAATGTAATACTTCAGCACTGTAGGGAGGCAGGGCAGACAGTCTGTCGTACTCGGCCTCCATGGCAACCCGCACCTGTTCAACCGTCGAAACTTTAAGTTGATTATCAACCCTGACCCTGCGCCAAAACAATTTACGATCATGGGGCAGTAGCCCCCCAACCATCACACTGAAAATCTGACTAGAGACTGGCCGCCAGGATGGCTGCGGGGTATCAGAAAAAATAAAGACATACTTACTAAAATCACTGCCAAGCGAAGAGGTTGAGCCACTGGACCTGGGTAAATAATAGAGATTTGGTACATATTGATCTAGGGTGGCATCAGGAAATGTCTCCAGGCGCAGCAACATATCATGCAAGTCAATAAGCCTAGCAAAACTCCGGGCCGCAAGGCGCCTGCGAAGTTTTATTTCTTCATCACCCTTCTCTCCTGTGGCGGCCTCGTCAATGGCCAAGCCATAACCCTTGGAATAATGGAATTTTTTCAGGATCTCAAACTCAGCTTCATCACCGCCAAAGATCATATCACTTTCAATATTAAATCGCCCCCTCTCAAAGGCCAACTGGTGGAGAGCCTCCTCACCCACAACAATCCCCATTTCATCACGCACCCGGCGCATATAATGGCTATACGACTCAACAGGACCCTGGCCGAGACCAAGATTTGCAACAACTTCTTTAAACTGGCCGGGGGTTAAATGGTCACAGAGATGCTCAAGGAGCCAGACCGTGGCCAGGTTCTCAGAATGCACCCCAGCCCAACTCATGGAAACACCCGAATGGGGACTTTCGTGATCGGGCCGGGGGAAATAAGGTTTATCGTGAAAAACAAACATATTACGTTCATTGTTCAGTACATCAAGGGAGTTCCAGCCAAGCTGGATGGCCGCAGCATACACCAATGGCTTAATCGTAGAGCCCATAGCCCGTTTGGCCCGCACGGCCCGATTGAAATAATGATTGGTCATTCCGCCAACCATGGATTTAACCTTACCCTTCTGGATACTGATTACAGCACCCTGTACAGTGGGGTATTTTTCAAGATGGAAAATACTGCCACCAGACAGGCGATCAATATCCTGCACACTCACATAGAGGATATCTCCCTCTTTAATTTCCTTAAGAAGCACCTTGATGTCCCCGGCCACAGGCACCGACCAGCGCTGGCGTTTATAACGAATAAGAGCAGTTAGGGCCGTCTGCAGACCCTCAAGGTCAATCACACCCACGGCATCAGGATCACCAGCCTTACCAAAAGAAACCTGAATCTTTAGCGGTTTTTTTTCAATCTTATCCACCCGCACGAAGAGAAACTGACCGACCTGCAGTTTTTGAAATCTACCGATAGTTTTTTTGGCATACGCCGATTGCAACTCCTTACGACTGTAGCCACTTAAGCGGATATCGAGTCTGGAGAGTTCACCCTTCAGGGCTAAGAGACTGGACTCCTGCAGATCCTTGTCAATCGTCGTAATCACCCGAATACCTGAGGTAGCAATATTATCAATGCCGTGTTCCTCAAAGGCCGCTTCAATGATCGGGTCAGCAAGAGCATCCTTGACCAAATCCATCACCGTATTGGTGGAGTAACGGGTTCGTCCTTCCTTGAATGGAATTTCCTGATTTAAAGCACGTTGATAGGCATTGGCGTCGATATAATGCAGTTTATACATCTGGCCAAGAACATAGGCTGTCCGCTTGCGGGAGTCGAGTCGCGCCTTGTCCGCAGCCTTCTCATTCTTTTTGATATGGGGATTATAATAGTTTGGTTTCTTTACCGAACCGGCAATAAAGGCGGCTTCGACAAGATTCAGTTGCTCCACCTCTTTATCGAAATAGTAGCGTGCTGCCACACCAAGACCACGACCATTACCACTTACATAAAACTGGTTGGTGTAAAATTCGAGAATTTTTTCTTTGGGATAATGGTACTCCAGACGAAAGGCATACAGTAATTCCTTCAGCTTTTCCTTCAGAGAACGACCCTTACGCTTAAACAGGTTCTTTGCCGTCTGTTGGGTGATGGTGGAACCACCCTGCACCCAGCGGCCAGCCTTGAGATTGACCAAGATCGCCCGACTGATACCCAGAACATCAACACCGAAGTGACTAAAGAACTCATGATCTTCAGAAGAAACAATGGCGTTGATAAATTTTTCAGGAATGCGCTTGTAGGGGACATACTGTCGGTGAGATTCCTGAAAGAAAACCCCTATTTTAGAGGCCCCATCGTTATAAAAGACAGGGCTCTCCATGGCCAGAATCTTATCGATACTACCCTGTTCAATCGCCTCTCCAGGATGGGCAACAACAAACCAGTAATAACTTCCAGCAAGGGAAAGGACAGCAAGTGCTGTGAGAATTATAGTCGCCTTAGTGGCAATAAAAAGTAGTCGTTTAAACATGAAATAAAATATTTTAGAGGATGCCCTCCACCTGATTAATACTGCAGGTATTATGTGCTGAACCAGAGTTCACCACATTGCCATTAACACCAAGCATAAAAAAAACATGAGCTAGGCATAATGATCCATTAAAGCAACAACATCAAGACTAAACCTGCCGTAATTATTATTTATTTGCGGAAGGGAAAGTCGTTCTATGGTAAAAGAGAGTAGAAAGTTTCGTTATGTTCAAACTTGAAAGCTATTGCATAGTCGCTTGTCCTCAGGTAAAAAGGTCGATGTTTTTTGCTGTTTAATCACTTGTTTCTCTATGGAAACAAGCCCCTAATGACATGAGATATACCATTACAATATGCGCTATCTACCCCTAATAATTACATTTTCACTTACCTCATTTTTGTCCGGCTGTCTGCCACAGCAGCAGGACACCTCTGCCCGAATCGCCCCCATTGAACACATCACCGTCCCTGCCATTGGCGGGATTGCCGAGGACATGACTCTCCCTGAGCCAAGCGCAACGGTGGCGGAGGAGATCAAAGAACTCACCCGCCTTGGTGACTGGCAAGAAGGACATGAGGTGGCGAAGCCGCAAAAGGCTGAAATAACCTACGATTTTCCGGTCACGATGAATAAACAGGTGGAATTCTACCTGGATTTCTTCCAGAACCGGCAACATGCAACCTTTAGAACATGGCTGGAACGTTCAGGTCGTTATGTCCCCTACATCCAGACCGAGCTCAAAAAAGCAGGCCTGCCCCTTGACCTTGCCTACCTGCCCATGATTGAAAGTGGCTATAGATTAACCGCCTATTCCAGGGCAAGAGCTGCGGGCCCATGGCAATTTATGCGGGCCACCGCTCGCCATTATGGCCTCACAGTAAACACCTATGTTGACGAACGTCGCGACCCTGTTCGTTCCACCGAAGCGGCCATCGCCTTCCTCTCGGATCTCCATGACCGGTTCGGAGATTGGTCCCTTGCCGTTGCTGCCTATAATGCCGGCGGTGGCAAGATTAGTAACGGACTGCGCCGTCACAAGGTTGATAATTTTTGGGATCTCGCCTCCCAACGTTACCTGCGAACTGAAACCAAACTGTACGTTCCCAAACTTATTGCCGCCATCATCATCGCTAAAGACCCAGAGACCTATGGTTTCACTGACATTAACTACCACCCCCCCATGGAATATGAGATAGCCATGGTGCCCCGCTGGACCTCATTACGATCAGTAACCGTTGCCAGCAACATCAACTACGACACCCTGCATAACCTGAACCGACAACTACGCAAGCGGATCACCCCCCCCGGGACGGCAAGCTACCCCCTGAAAGTCCCCATGGGCACAAAAGATGTTATTGCCAAAAATCTCCACCGGGTCTACCCGCTGATCAAGACAGAATATAAAACCCATATCGTTAAGAGCAATGATACCCTTAGTGGTATATGCAGGAAGTACAATATCCGCAAGCTCACGCTTATAAAGACCAACAATCTTGAATCGGCCAAACTCCGTAAAGGGCAACGGCTTCGTATCCCCCACCAGACCACAAGGTATGTCCTGTGGAATAAGGATGGCTCCCCCCCCCTTGCCGCCGCAGAGACCAACCTTATCCTCCATAAAATCAGACCGGGTGAAACCGTCTCCATCATCTCCAAAAAATATAACGTTCCCATGCACATGATCGCCATTTGGAATGATCTGGAGAATATGGCTCAGATTAGAGCCGGGCAACAGTTGGCCATTTACCTTGAAGAAGGGCAGAACCCCAAGCAAACCACGGTTGACGTGGTCAAACCAGCCAAAAAAACGGTTCTCGCCTCCACGGAAAGAACCATATCAGACGGTAAGGTTATTTATTATCACGTGAAATCAGGAGATACACTCTGGACCATCTCTCGCCAGTTCAGACTCCAAATGGATCAGATCAGACGCTGGAACAGCCTGAAAAGTGATGTTATTCATCCGGGAACAAAGCTTCTGGTAAAAACAGCGGCCCTGTAATGGATTTAAGAGGCAAAACCGCTCTGGTATGTGGTGCCAGCCGTTACCTGGGACGTCATCTCGCCAGAGACCTTGCCTCTCAGGGTGCCAAACTCATTCTCCCATACTACGACTGGCCGGAATCCATCCGTGAAATGCAGAAGGAGTTCGCCTCCCACCTGTGCCTCCAAGCCGACCTGCGTAAACCCCAAGATGTCCAGCAGCTCCTGAATAAAACGTGCCAGACATATAAGCGGCTCGATATTGTCATCAACAATATTGAGCGTGGCGGGATGCCCATTGTCCACGGACCCTACACTCCTGAACAGTGGGATCTTGAGATGGAGACCACCCTCAAGGCCAAGTGGCTTATCTTCCAGGAATCCCTGCCCCTTCTAAAAAAACAACCCTCCCTCGTCATCAACATCTCATCCATTGCCGGAATTGTTGGCCGTACAGGTGTGGCAGGTCTTCTTTTTAATGATGGTTATGCCGCCGCCAATCGGGGAATCAGCTCTTTTACTGAAACCTGGGCCAAACAGGGTGCCCCCGAAATTCGGGTCAATGAGATCATGCTGGGCTTGTTTGCTGGCAGGCACGGAGAATCCACCAGGGGCTGGTCACTTCTATCCGCTGAGGACAGGGAGCAACTTATAAAAGAAACCCCACTTAGAAGAACAGGCCAAGCAGAGGATTTAGTCAGAGCAATGAACTTTCTAATCCACGATGCCCCCTTTATGACGGGAACCGTTCTACGACTTGATGGCGGGTATAGTTTGGGCGGACAGGATGTGCCCAAAATGCCAGGTGGTCTGGATGAAGACCTCGCTATCCAGAAATAAAAAAAGCCCAGCAACCTGCTGGGCGTTGGGCCTTTCACTCTACTCACAAACCATATTAAAATGCCCTGTCTAACCTCATGCTGAACATGAGGCTAAAACATTTGCCATTCAATCAGCACATTTGCCATCACAATTTGGCGAGCTTGAGTTTTCCTGTCTCTCTTTACGCCTCAGCAAATCCTGCAAGGCCCATTTGGGGATCTGATTCATAATCACCTCCACACAGGCCGACTTCACGCTTTCAGGGTCTTTCGGTTTTTCAGGCTTGGCCTCGCGGAGCACCTCTTCGGCATTATACCAACACAGCTCCGCCCCCTCCTTATCATAAACCGTCAGAATACGGGTGTTCACTTCATGGAGGTGTTCTTCTTCCACCACGTTACCAATAATCTGCATGGCCACTTCATAGGGAATAAAATCAGATTCATCAGACATCACTATAACCTCAACTTCTTGTATTAATTAGTGCCTTACATCGAACAAGGCGTCATAAAAAATAAACCACTGGAAAAAGACTTATAAAATAATAATGTTACACCTACTTCCAAGCCACTTATCCAATCCGTAATTTCCGTTTTAGCCGGTTAACAATTACGATTCAATGTTTTAGGTTCGAAAATCCGTTGATACAGATCAAGGGCAAAGCGGTCGGTCATGGAAGCCAAAAAGTCAGCAACCCGCCGTTCATGGGAGGTTGACTCCGCAAAACCACCTATTTTTTGTTCAAGCTCAGCGCTATTATCCATATAATAGCCAAACAACTCCCGTAACACCTTGGAGGCCTTGATAAATTCATTATGAACCTGCTCAGCGCGATAGACCTTATGGTAGAGGAACTGGCGCATCTCATGCATGGCATCACCAACCCGCCCCTCCACGCCAAACACCAAACTCGTATCACCGGGGATTGTCCCACCAAGAACTCCCTCAATCATCGTCACAACCCGTCGCGAATGAACCCGCCCCAAAACATGCTGACACTCTTCCGGGATATCGGCCTCACAAATCACGCCGCTGTGAATAGCATCATCAAGATCATGGGCCAGATAGGCAATAATATCGGCATAACGCACCACCGACCCCTCAGCGGTCTCTGGCATTTCCTTGGAACTAGACGGCAGAACGTCACCATAGCCCTTGGAGTGCTTGACAATCCCGTCCCGAACCTCATAGGTCAGGTTCAGCCCGGCACCATCATTTTCCAGCACATCCACCACTCGCAGAGATTGACGATAATGGGAAAAACCACCGGACATCAAATCATTTAAAACCGTTTCTCCGGCATGGCCAAAGGGAGTGTGACCAAGATCGTGCCCCAGGGCAATAGCTTCGGCCAGATCTTCATTCAAACACAGGGCCCGACACATGGTTCTGGCTATTTCAGACACTTCAAGGGTGTGGGTAAGGCGGGTACGATAATGATCGTCAGCCGGGGCAAGAAAGACCTGGGTTTTATATTTTAACCGGCGAAACGCCTTGGAATAGACAATACGATTACGATCACGCTGAAAAACAGTACGCAGGGAGCATGGTTTCTCATATATGATCCGCCCCCGGCTCTTGGAGGAGAGGCAACTATAGGGAGAAAGATACTCCAGCTCCCGCTGTTCTATGGTGGCACGTACGTTTAACATTTTTCCATAACTTGATTTTAAAGTAGTGGTCGCTTTTTACCATAAATTGCAGAAAAATCGACATTTATCAGGCAACCTGTGGACAAAAGCGTTTTGTGGCTTGACCAACACCTGGATTTATGAAATTCTGCCAAAACGAAAACGGGGCGACATGAACCCTATTCAACAAGAACCTCAGGGCCAGACTTAATGGCTACGCAATTATCTAACCAGGCCCTGCTGAAAGATGTCCCCCAAACAGGAGCAGTTATGTCAGGGAAACACGAGAAACATATGGAGTCTGCCTTAAACGAGGCAAGAGAAGCCCTGCAGGACAATGAATTCCCTGTGGGGTGTGTGATTATCCATAACGCTAAAATCATAGCCACGGGTTCAAGAAAACGCAGCCAGGAGGCCAATGAGATGGACCATGCCGAGATCCTCGCCCTGCGCGAACTAATCACCAGCAGACCAGATATCAGCCCCAATGAAGTAACGGTGTATTCGACGCTGGAACCATGCCTAATGTGTTATGCCACCATGATAATAAGTGGCGTCCGCCACATCGTCTATGGCTACGAAGATGCCATGGGTGGAGGTACGGATCTCAACCTTGCAGCTCTGCCCTACCTCTACAAAAAAATGGATATTGAAATCACGCCATTTGTGTTACGTAAACCCTCACTTATGCTGTTTAAAGAATTTTTCAGCCAAAGCAGCAACGACTATCTCCAGGATACGATGCTAGCAGAATACACCCGAGACCAACCCATTTAATCTTTTAAACCACTAACAAACACGGATACACTCCAATATTTTGCACCACCGCACCTGTAGTCAACTCGTGCCACTTTTTGGTGCTCCACAAAAAAAACATGAAACCAACTACCCTCGAATTTAAACCTCAAGAACGCAACATCTTCTTTCATCTGCTTACCGGCTGTAATCTCACCTGCAAACATTGCTATATCAACCCGAGCCAGCATGGTACGGAAACCGTAAGTCGTGCGACCATGGAAACGTGGCTTAAACTCTTTTACAAACCCCAGAAAGCCACCAACGTCATTTTTCTTGGCGGTGAACCCACCATGCACAAGGATTTGGCCCACGGGGTTAAATTTGCAAAAGAACTGGGCTACACCACCGTCACCATTGACACCAACGGCTATGTCTTCCACGACATCCTCGACAGGATCACCCCGCAAGATGCCGTAATCAGCTTCTCCCTCGATGGTCCCGATGCCACCATTAATGACCCAATCCGGGGCGCAGGTGTCTTTGCAACCTGCACCAAAAACATTAAAAGAGCCATCGGCCTTGGTTTTGATGTCAGCCTGATTTACACGGTGTCCAGCATGAACCTCAGCCACCTGCAACGAATGCCGGAACTCCTGGCAGATCTCGGGGTCAAACGTTTCTTCATTCAGGTTATCGGCATCAGGGGCAAATCAGCAACAACCACAAAAAATCTGCAACTCACCCCGAAGGAGTGGCTTACCATTATCCCCAAGGTTGCCGCTAATGCCGCGCGGAAAGGCATCCATGTAATCTACCCCAAGGTGTTTTTAGACGAAAACGAAGATTTTGCCTGCGCTGGAGAACACGCAGAGAACTTCTTTATCTTTCCAAACGGCAGGGTGTACCAATGTCCGCTCTGTGAAGATTTCCCCCTCCACTCCTATACCATTAAAGACAACAGACTCATCGAAAATACAGGCTTAAACGAGGCCCAACTGTTCACCCTAAAGATCCATGAGGGATGCGTGATGAACAAATTACTTCAGCCGGGGAATTTGGAATACTCAAGAGACGGCAAAGTCAGACATCGCATCTCGTGCTGTTTACTCAAGCAGGAAATGCGACCATAAACACCTACTTAATCACCTGCGACTTGCCAATAAAGACCCGGATCACAACAAGGCCCAGTTCATATAAAAAGATCAGGGGGAAAACGAGAAGCAAGGTGGACATTAGATCGCCAGCGGCAAGAACAAAGGACACTACGGCAATGGCGATGTAATAATATTTGCGCTGTCTGGAAAAATAGTAGCGATCCACAAACCCGGCTTTTGAGGCCATCACCATAAGAAATGGAATTTCAAAGGCAAGACCAAAGGCAATACCCGAACGGGCCACAAAGGAGAGATAGGAGTCAAGTTTAGGCATGGCTTCAAGATTCTCACCGGCAAAACTCAGCAAATAAACCAGGGCCCGTGGCATTACGGCAACATAGGCAAACCCTACACCAAAGGCAAAGAGGAAGCTGGCCCAAAACACCACCAGCAGACCAAACTTCTTCTCGTGGCTATGCATTCCAGGGGAAACAAAATGCCAAACCTGATAGAGAACCACCGGGAAACTGGCTGCAACCCCAACAATAACCGAAATTTTCAGATAACTGACAAAGGCCTCGGTGAGATTGGTATAGACCAGAAATTTAAGATCGGGACAGGCCTGAAACAGGGGCTCCACAAGGAAGCGGGCCAGATCTTTTGAAAAGAGATAGGCGACACCGCTAAACACAAATATGGCGGCAAAGGAGATGGTCACCCGCCGACGTAACTCCTGCAAATGGCCCTGAAAATGCTTGGCTAGGGGACTCACGACTTTGGCTCTTGCCCATCATCGGATGAATCCGTCACCTCTTCTGGCGCAGATGCAGACTCTTCAACCTTGGCCACTTCCGGCTCAGGGGCAACCGGGTCAGCTAAATCCCTGACAATCTTGGCACCATCTACTTCCTCAAAATCAGGCAGCCGGACATCGAATTCATTTAAGGGTTCTGCCAGCTCCTGCAGGGTTTCTTTTTCTTCCTTTAACTCTTCATCAAGACTGTCCTTTAGAGAGTTAGCCGCTTTTTTCAGCTCCAGAATCTGTTTGGCCACTGTCTTAGCCAAGCCGGGCAGCTTATCAGGGCCGACAACAATCAGGGCAAGCCCCATAATCAGGATGAGTTCAGGAAGTCCTATTCCAAACATTGTAGTATCTCTATTTTAAAAAAAAGTTATCACTTAAACAAAATGCCAGCCACCTGCACGATCAAAAAATTGTTTGGATACCATAAACCGTCAACCCAAAACCGTAAACCGTAAACCTTTATAGAGTGACATATTGACTTTTTACCCCCCGTTGACTATCTTTGGCAGGTTTGCCCCATTTATGAGGTAACACATCATTTTATTTTAAAGCCAATCAGGTCGAAGGAGAGTCGACCTGTACCATAATTTCAGGAGAAGAGAGATGGCCAACGTTGTTGTTGTAGGGACCCAATGGGGTGATGAAGGTAAAGGAAAGATTGTTGATCTGCTCACCCACCATGCCGACTATGTTGTCCGCTTTCAGGGGGGCAATAATGCCGGTCACACCTTGGTCGTGGAAGGGAAAAAATATGTCTTCCACCTGATTCCGTCTGGTATTCTCTACGAAGACAAGCAATGCCTTATCGGCAATGGCGTTGTTCTTGATCCTGGCGTACTCCTTTCAGAAATGGCTGAACTCAACACCCATGGGTTGCCTGTTACCCCTGAGCGTTTTACTATTTCCGAAAATGCCCATCTCATCATGCCTTACCACTGCGCCCTCGATGGCGCTTCTGAGGCCAACAAAAAGGAAGGCGCCAAGATCGGCACCACCGGCCGTGGTATCGGCCCCTGCTATGGCGATAAGATTCTCCGTTCCGGCATTAAATGCGGCGATCTCCTCGACACTGAGCTGTTCAAGGAAAAACTCAGTGAAAACGTGGGGAAAAAAAGCGAGATCATGACCAAGCTATATGGCGGAACGCCATTTAATTATGAAGATATCTATAGCCAATACATGGAATTTGCCGAACGCCTAGGCCCCTATATGGGTAACGTCAGCATGAAACTTGATGAAGGACGCAAGGCGGGTAAGCATATCCTGTTTGAAGGGGCCCAAGGCACCCAACTTGATATCGACCACGGCACCTATCCCTTTGTTACGAGCTCCAATGTTGTCGCCGGTAACGCCTGCACGGGCTCCGGTTTCGGCCCGGCCCATATTGACGCGGTGGTTGGCATCCTCAAGGCTTACACCACCCGGGTCGGGGAAGGCCCTTTCCCAACTGAACTCTTTGACGATGTCGGTGCCGGAATGCAGCAACGGGGTGGTGAGATTGGGGCCACCACAGGCCGTACCCGCCGTTGCGGTTGGCTCGATGGTATTGTCGCCCAGGATGCAACCCGCCTAAACGGCATTACAGGTCTAGCCATCACCAAACTTGATGTACTAAGTGGCATGGACAGTCTTAAAATTGCCACCGCCTACGAGGTTAACGGGACCAAATACCATGCCATGCCCGGCAATATCAAAAAGGCCCAGGCCGTAAAGCCGGTCTACGAAGAAATCCCCGGTTGGCAGGAAGACATCTCCAGCGTGCGCTCGGTTGATGATCTACCCCAGGCCACAAGAGACTATGTAAAACGGATTGAAGATATTACTGAAACCCCAGCCATGCTCCTCTCCGTAGGGCCGGATCGGGCCGAGACCATGCTTCTGGATAATCCGTTTGAGAAAAAATAGAAAACAACTAGAAATAAAGAATCCAAGAATATAAGGGAATGTGGAGAAGAAAGGAAGGCAACAGAAACTAAAGTAAAGAGGCCACAAGCAACAAGATGTTTTATTCTTTACCTCCCGTCACCTTCTTCCATTCTTTACATTCTTCTACACAAAGAGACATGCGGACATAGCTCAGTTTGGTAGAGTACAAGCTTCCCAAGCTTGGTGTCGCGGGTTCGAACCCCGTTGTCCGCTCCATTTTTTTTGGTGATCCATGGCGAGGATTTAGCCCTCACTTCCAGATTTCATGGCCGGAAGTGAGGCTTTGCCCTGGCCGGAGCACCTCCTACCTCTCAATGAATCCTCCGTTGCACCATCCTTTGTCCGGCCATCACGTCACTCATATCCACCGCGATATGGGCCAACATATTTGGCACTGCGGCGGCACCTGCCGATGTTTTAATCCGCGGCACACTAAAAATAGACATAAACCTTACCGGCAGTGACACATCGGGGTGATCCATAAGCTGATCCATCACCTGACTCATATACCACACCGTATTGCCGGTGTGAACATTCACCACCCTAAGGGAAACATCCACCCGACTGCCACCCATCTGCCCTCCACCCATGGCGTAATTAATCCTTCCTGCCACCAGAAGATCAACTCCATGCCTGCGACCAATCTCCAGGGCCTCATCCATATCCCTGTAGTAGCTATATGATTTTTTCACCGTCTGAAAGGTCTGTTTACTCAGAAAGACCTCATGGAACAATAACCCCACCCGCTCACCATACTCAGGATCCATTTCAGCCGGGACTAGGAAGGGGAGAACCAGAGCTGTCCCCTGCTGGTACTCTCCCCCCATGGGGTAGATATGCACCACCGGAGAACCGGTACGGATATCCACATGATACGGAGCCAGGGTTCCACAGCCAACAAGAATACTTAATAATAATAGTAAGTAAAAAATCCGCATCATCACCACCTTAGCGTTCATAGGCCGAAAGCTGCACATCTTTAAAATCCCCCCTGTCGGTGAGCAAATAATTAATACTGCGACTTCGCTCAAGTTCCATCCCAGCAACCGACAACACCTCCTGACTTGTGGCATCAAGTAGGCGAACATTGATAATCACCGTGGTGGGCGTTAAGGAGTAGGTTCCAGAAATAATACCATGCACGGCCTGACTTTCGGCAAGAAGGGCCACATCGCGACTCAGGACAAGCTCCCCCCCATGGCTCCGGACGAAAACAGAGGGAGCCTTGCGAATCTCAGCCACCCTAAATCCATATTTAAACAGAGTGGTTGACAAAGACTCTGTCATGGTGCGACCAAAGGCCGATGTTTCGTATAAATCATCCAGACTCACCATGCTGGTAAGAATAATCCGTTCACCATTTACCCTGTTGCCGTTAACCCTGTTGGCCACCAATTGCCGGGCAAGATAATCGCTAAAGCCAAAGAAATCGGGACTGGCAACAGAAACCGTACCACTTGATTTTTGCAGGGTGCAGCCACCAGCAAAAACAAGGGCAAGACCCAAAATAATACGCATCATCACTCTACTCATGGGACTGCCTCCGGTTTTGTAAAACAGCATTAGCCCGCTTCATACCGTCCATGGCATCATCATAGAGGCCTTGGGTTACAGCCATTGAGGCGGACTCGGAGAACTGCTCACGGGCAAGCAGGTAGCGCCCCTGTCCCAGGTACACCGTACCCCGCTCGTAAGCGGCAATGGCCTGGGACTGCACGACACCTGAGCCGGGAGAAGTGGCAGATTCCCGACCAACCACACAGCCAGACAGGAGAAGCAGGAGCAGTAGACAATATTTTTTTTTCATCACATCCACCTAGTCGGTAATATCCTGATAGGATTGAATGGACACAGAGGCCGGCGGGGCGACAGGTTGACCGGAGCGCCTCAGCAGAGCAGCCCCAACAGGATCAACCTCAAACACCGTGGAGCCACTGGCCAGAACCTTACCCGTTGCCACCGCCAGCAAGCGCCCATTTACAAATATCTGGCCATCAGCCACCGTATATGTACCGGCAACCACCGCGTCAACCTCATGCAGATAACTCAACTCCCCCATATCCCGCGACAGGACATACTCACCGTGGGACTGACTGATCTTCATGGATGGCATCATCCGCACTTCAATTACATCTACCCCCGCCCGTTGCAACTCGTGGAGCATCTGTTCACTTAAATAGCGCCCCATGGCAGACGTCTCATAGAGTTGATCCAGATGCACAAAGGTGGCCACGGCAACCTGAAGCTCGCCTGCCACAGGCTCGCGACTGGTGGCAAGAAGCTCTGCCGCAAGTTCACGTACCCGCAGGCGAAGCTCCGTGCCCTCCTCCGCAGGGATAAGGGGTTTATTCGGCCGGGAGCTACCACGTTTAGCCCATGGGGATGAGTTCTCCGCCTCGGACTGATACACCCTTGGCGTCCGGTACACATAATCATGGCTTACAGCATGGGGATAATCGAGGCTATACTCCTTATTGACAGTGCCAGAAAAAGAAACCGTGGCACCGCTGAGAAGAATCAGCCCACCCAACAACAGCATTCGTAAAAACATTTCAGCACCACCCTTTATAATGGTATGTCAACGATATCCCCTCACGGAGATATGACTCATCACATAAAACAGAGTAAAAAAAACAAAAAGGAGCATGGAAACCAAGCTCACACTCAACGCCCATATTGACCGGAACCCTCCCAAGGTGTTCCGGCAGGATACACAACCGCGACCTCCCCGGGTTCCAGAAAGTCCAGCCGATGATGGAGGTCGACCCCAAATGGGTCTGGTGCCTTCTGGGACACCGTGCCGCAACCGGATAGAATAAACACAACAATTAGAACTGCTTTCTTTTTCACCAGATCATCTCCAGTATCATACCAGCGTCAATTTCATGGCTATTTATGCCTTTAAAGCCAACACGGGGAATTATTTTCCAAGTAGGACAAACCGCCCACACCTCAGCTAAACATGATTTTATTCATAAAAAACAATATGTTAGGTAAAACTTATCGATTCCACAACAAAAACAGGTCGATGCCTGGCAAGGATAAATGCATGAGCCATGCCAGAGCACAAAAGGGGTTCCGCCCCCTTGTAAAAAAACAACTAAAAACACTTGCCAAACAAAAAAAGATGTATATACTTATGTGGTTCTGGCGCGGAGAAAAGCTGTCTCGGTTTTTCCGTATTCATTTCAATACATTATGCTATATACGACGATCCACATGGACGTCTTGAAATACAGGTTACCTTGGGAAATTAAATATTTGCAAGGCAACCCATAGCTTTAAAAGGAATTCCAATGGCACGTATCACAGTTGAAGACTGTCTGAGTCAAATCGGTAATGCAAATCGTTTTTCCCTGATTCACCTAGGAGTGGCCCGGATCAAACAACATCGTAAAGGCCAGCCTTACCTCGCTGAAGGCTCCAACAAAGAAACGGTAATGACCCTGCGGGAAATTGCCAACGGATCTGTAACCTTTGACAACATCAAGACTCTTGGGCAGCCACCTGCCGTTGAACCTGCCACCGATCCGGAAGAAACAACTGAAGAGGCAAGCAGTTAAACTGCCCCAGCCCAATCTCTTTTCAACCTAACCGTTACCAGAGAGACCCTTCACCCTCCACTTAGAATCCCTTGAAGAATACAGACATGCTCAAAAGATTCTATTCCCAAGCAACCATCCTCCAGTAGCATTCCCATGGACCAAGAATTTTATGAAACCCTCGGGGTCGGCAAATCTGCCACCACAACCGAGATCAAGAAGGCATATCGCAAGCAGGCCATGAAGTATCACCCCGACCGTAACCCAGGTGATAAAGAGGCCGAAAACAAGTTTAAAGCCGCTGCTGAGGCCTATGAGGTTTTAAGCGACAGTCAAAAACGTCAAATTTATGACCAGTACGGCAAAGCCGGCCTCCAAGGCGGTGGCGGTGGAGGTCAAGGCGGCTTTGAGGACATGTTCTCCGGCTTTGGCGATGTGTTTGGCGACCTGTTCGGTTTTGGTGGCAGTGGCAGACGTGAGCGCAATAGTGCCAGCCAGGGAGCCGACCTACGTTACGACCTGACCATATCCTTTATGGACGCGGTACACGGCACCGAGCAGGAAGTAACCTTAAACAAACGCGACACCTGTTGGACCTGCGAAGGTTCCGGTTTACGTCCTGGCTATCAGCCCGAGACCTGCACCACCTGCCGCGGCAGTGGCCAAGTCACCCGCTCCCAGGGTTTTTTCAGGGTGCAGACCCCCTGTCCGGAATGCCGGGGCCAGGGCCAAGTGATAACCGAACCTTGCGCGGACTGTAACGGTGCAGGGCTTATCCATAAAGACAAAACTGTCAGCCTTAAAATACCTGCAGGAGTCGATAACGGCGCCAGAATGCGACTACGCGGAGAAGGCGAAGGCGGACGAAGAGGTGGGCCAGCCGGTGATCTCTATGTGGTAATCCAGGTTAAGCCCCACGAATTTTTCCAGCGGGACGGGAACTATATCTATTGCGAGTACCCCCTGTCCATGACCCAGGCGGCCCTTGGCTGTACTGTCGACATCCCAACCATAAATGGGGCAACAACCTTTACCTTCCCCAAGGGAACCCAACCCAAACAAGCCTTTACGATACAAGGGCAGGGTGTGCCAAGTCTCAGAAACAACTCAACCGGTGACATGATTATTGAAACCAAGATACACATCCCGGATAAACTCACCAAACGCCAAAAAGAAATCCTCGAAGAATTTGCTGAAATAGAAGAGGCCAAAGATTCAGATGAAGGGTTCTTCTCCAGACTTTTCAAGGGAAACAACCATGACGACTAAGACAGAGTTTAGCCATTTTGATGCCTCAGGCAACGCCCGCATGGTTGATGTCAGCATGAAGAAAGACACAACCAGACAGGCTACGGCCACAGGCCGCATCAGCATGAGTAGTGAATGCTATGGCTTGATTAGGCAGGGATCAATCAAAAAAGGTGATGTTCTTGGGGTAGCCAGACTAGCAGGCCTCATGGCCTCTAAAAAAGTGGATGACCTCATCCCCTTAACCCACCCACTCCCAATCACCAAGGCCGACATCAACTTTGAGATGGATGACCCAAATACTGCTATTATCATCAACGCCACCGTGGGCATTACCGGCAAAACCGGGGTCGAAATGGAAGCACTCACGGCGGTATCAATCGCGGCGCTGACGATTTATGACATGTGTAAGGCCGTTGACAAATCCATGGTTATTTCGGACATTTGTCTCCTTAAAAAATCCGGCGGCAAGAGTGGCACCTACACCCGCCCCACAGGCTAACAGCAGTCATCCTGACCAACAGGACAACTGGTTGAAAAAATTACACAAAACAACAAGACAGCTTGCATCATTGTTAAAATACTGACACACTAAGAGTGACTTAGAAAGACCAATGGCAAAGGAGAACAAGCATGAAACAAGAGCAACTGGCCTACTATAAAGAAAAACTTGAAAAGATGTCTAAGGACATCCTCGATGGAGCAGATAAAACCCTAACCGAGATGAACGACCACTCCACCAACTTCCCTGATCCGGCAGATCGAGCCTCCGCAGAATCCGATAGGAACTTTGAGCTTCGCCTAAGGGATCGTGAGCGCAAGCTTCTATCCAAAATAAAACAGGCTTCCGAACGAATTGAAGATGAGTCCTTTGGCATCTGTGATGGTTGTGGGGATGACATCGGCGAAAAACGGCTGGAAGCCCGTCCCGTGACCACACTGTGCATCAACTGCAAAACTGCCCAGGAGAACTCGGAGAAAGGTAAGAGCTAAAGCCAAAGGCTGGACACTATGATATCTTAAACTGTCTGGGATATGGTACCACACTGTTTCACCTTTAAGGATCATTATGCCTGAACTAAGAAAAGACCCTGTACTCGGCCGATGGATTATCATTGCCAAGGAGAGGGGCAAACGCCCGACTGATTTTATTATCAGTGAGCCGGACACACGGGGTGGTTTTTGCCCACTTTGCCCAGGGAACGAAAAAACAACCCCGGCAGAAGTACTAGGCTATGGCCCTGAGGGCCGTACGCCCAACACCCCAAACTGGCAACTGCGCGTTGTTCCTAATAAATACCCAGCCCTTGTCATTGAAGGCGAATTGCAAAAGGAAGGTGAGGGGCTGTATGATAAGATGAATGGTATCGGAGCCCATGAGGTTCTGGTGGAGACCCCGAACCACGATGAAACCTTTACCCAACTTCCTCCGTCACGGATGGTAAAAATTTTCCACGCCTTCCGCGACCGCATTCTCGACCTGGAGAAAGATCCCCGCTTTAAATATGTGATGATCTTTAAAAATCACGGTCGGGCGGCCGGAGCCTCCCTGGAACATTCCCACTCACAGCTTGTCGCCCTGCCCATCCTGCCACGGATGATCGTCTCTGAACTTGCCGGAGCCTTGTCCTACTATAAGTACAAGGAGCGGTGTGTGTATTGCGACATCATCCGTCAAGAGTTAAACGAACGGAAGCGGATCGTGTGCGAAAACGAACATTTTCTGGTCATCACCCCCTACGCGCCGCGCTCCCCCTTTGAAATGTGGCTCCTCCCCAAACGCCACACCAGTCGCTACACCAACCAGACGCAAGAGACATTTACGGCCCTTAGCGAAATCTTCTCCGAGACCATGCGCCGCCTTGAAACCTGCATTCCCAATGTGCCCTACAACCTAGTTCTCCACTCAGCCCCTCTACGTACCGAGGAAATGAAACATTACCATTACCATTTTGAAATTATGCCAAAACTGACATCCATTGCCGGTTTTGAATGGGGCTCTGGGTTTTACATTAATCCGACCCCACCGGAAGATGCTGCAAAATTCCTGAGAGAAGCGCAAATTTAATGGACTAAACCAGGCCGAGGTATGCCAATGAAAAAAATCTTACTTGTTGATGATGAAGAATCCATCCACCTTCTCTACCGTGACGAACTTGAAGAAATTGGTTACGAGGTTCACTCCGCCCTCTCAGGCGATGAAGCCCTGAGCACTCTGGATATCATCAAGCCTGACCTTGTCATCCTCGACATCAATATGCCCGGCACAAACGGCATAGACACCCTGCGCTCCATAAAGGAAAAACACCCCACCATGCCGGTCATTTTAAGTACGGCTTACCATGAATACAAACAGAATCTAGCCTCATGGGCCTCGGATGAGTATATCGTTAAATCCTCCGATATGACGGAACTGCTTGCCGCGGTGAACAAGCATTTAGCATAAGAATTCAGAAATATGTAGAGTGACGAGACTATGGGGTTAATCTCTGAATGCCGAGCCCTTATTTCTAACATCCAACTTCCAACATCCAAAAATGAAAGACATCCAGAACCAGGAGGATCATCGCCGGATTGCCATTGAAAAGGTTGGCGTCAAGGAAATCTCCTACCCAATCACCGTCCTTGATAAGGCGCACCAGAAACAACATACCGTGGCCACGGTGAATATGTCGGTGAACCTGCCCCACCATTTCAAGGGCACCCACATGAGTCGCTTTATTGAAATTCTAAACAAATTTCACGGGGAAATAACCCTGGCCTCTTTTCATCAGATCCTGGAAGAGATGAAGACCAAGCTTGAGGCCCAGCAGGCCCATATTGAGATGGAGTTCCCCTACTTCCTCCATGGCGGTTATGCAAACGGTATCGCCAGTGAATACCGCTGCACCATGACCGGCTCCTACGACTCCACCGATGACCTGACTCTGGAAATCAAAGTTCCCATCTCTCCACCAGGCATTAAATCCTCGGCTACAGGTCTGCCTCACTCCCTTGGACACTGGGGTAACGCCATTATCTGTGTGCGTTTTGCCAATTTTATCTGGCTTGAAGACCTTATCGATATTGTCGATCGCGTTCTCAGCCACGATGTGACCTACCAGGCTGGGACTCCTCCGTCAGAAAAACAGATTTTATCCGCCGAACAGATCGCCAGTGATCTTGGTATGGCCTTAACGGACACCAAAGAAATCCGCTGGTTTCAAGTCACTGTGGAAAATCTGGCCGAAGGATTTTCAACCTTTGCCACCATCGCCAGCACACCTAGGTAGTCTTCTTTACAATTAATCCTGTAAAGCATGGCCGTTATCCTTTTACAGCCAACCAAAGGACAGGTTCAGAAAACGCCTCAATGATAAGGTAAGGCAATAACCGCAAAAGCACAAAGAACGCAAAGTTTTTTGGGGCCTTACCCTCTGCGTTCTTTGCGCCTTTGCGGTGAATACTTTCTTCTTTTACAACATCGTTTGCAAGTTGCTTAAAGTCAGTAATGGCCGGGAAAGATATCACTGGTTTGATTTGTATTTTTTGCAAAACGCCCTGGGCAACTCGACATTTAGCTGGGGCATTTTGAGCAAATCGGGTATAGTTTTTTGCTTTGTTTTCGCCAACATGAAATCCAACTTTCACCACAAAGACACGAGATTTTCTTTAATTAAACCGTCCTCGTCCTCTTCGTGGTCCACTTAAATCATATCTCACCACAAGACCATGACCCAAGAACTCCTCCTCGAAATAGGCACTGAAGAACTTCCAGCAGGTTACATTAAACCCGCCCTGAATCACCTCAAGCAGAAGCTAGCCACATATCTCAAGGATTCAAACCTGACCTTCGGCACCATCACCACCTTTGCCACCCCCCGTCGTCTGGCTATTATGGTGACCGACCTGCCCCTGCGGCAGGAAGATCAGGCCAAGGAAGTCACCGGCCCACCCAAACAGGCAGGGTTTGACAAGGACAATAAGCCCACCAAGGCAGCCGTAGGCTTTGCAAAGTCCCGAGGTGCCAAGGTGGAAGATATCCAAATCATCAGCACTGATAAAGGAGAATACCTCATGGTGGTGCAGGAGATTAAAGGCGAGGAGACCGCCGACCTCCTTAGTCGCTTTATCCCTGAGCTGATCCTCTCCACCCCCTTTCCAAAATCCATGCGTTGGGCCAATCAAGCCATAAGCTTTGCCCGACCTCTCCAGTGGCTCTTGTCCCTATTAGGCGGCCAGAAACTAGAGATCGATATCGAAGGCATGCACACCACGACTACCACCCGTGGCCACCGCTTTCACAGCCCGGTGGAAGTGGAAATCTCCTCCATTGACCAGTATCTACAAACCATGGACGAATTGCATATTGTCGTGGATCAAGATGAGCGCCGTGAGATGATTCGTACCCAGATTACCGAGGTTGCCGAGGCCAGTGGCGGTCATGTGGTACTCGATGAAGATCTGCTGGACACCATCACCAACCTGGTGGAGTTGCCAAATGCCCTCTGCGGAAAATTTGATGCTAAATTTCTGACCCTTCCCAGGGAGGTCCTCACCACCTCCATGAAGAAACATCAGAAATACTTCACCATTGAGGATGACAACGGCAAGCTCCTGCCCTACTTTGTCGCTGTCAACAACACCAAGGTCAAAGACGAAGCACTGTCCAGGGAAGGACACCAACGCGTGCTCCGTGCCCGGCTTGAAGATGGGCTCTTCTTCTTCAATGAAGACAAAAAATACAAACTTGAGGACTTCACCCCCCGCTTAAGTGGCGTGGTCTTTCAAGCAAACCTTGGGACCATGGTCGAGTAAACTGACCGGATTGCGTCTCTTGCCACAACCATCGCCACAACAATTGCCCCGACCCTTAAAAATGACTGCAAACGGGCCGCCGAATTATGCAAATCTGATCTAGTCTGTGATATGGTTGGCGAATTCCCCTCCTTGCAAGGAGTTATGGGTAGACAATACGCCCTAAACAGTGGCGAGAACAAGGAAGTTGCCGAGGCCATTGAAGAGCATTACAAACCTCTTAGGGCCGGTAGTGAACTGCCCATTGGCATCATTGGTGCCATCATCTCCATAAGCGACCGGATCGACACCATGGCCGGCTGCTTTGGCCTTGGCAAAATACCCACCGGTGCCACCGACCCTTACGGCCTGCGCCGCCATGGCCTAGCCCTTATTCGTATTATTGAAGAAAACCAATGGAACCTGCCCCTAACAAGTCTATTCAACCAGGCCATCAACCAGTATGGAGAGAAACTGGATTGTAAAAAGAGCGCCACAATCTCCGCCCTGATTGGCTTTTTGAAGACCCGTTACGCTAATGATATCAGTAGGCGTGGCATCGCCCAAGAAGTTGCCGAGGCCGCCCTTGCCGTGGGCTTTGACGATATTACCGATTGCCATGACCGCATTGAGGCCCTTGTTGCAGTTGGCTCCCACCAGTCATTTGACGAGCTGGCCGGAGCCTTTAAGCGGGTGACCAATATCACCAAGGGTCATAGCGCAACCGATATAAAGCTGGAGTTACTCAGCGACCAGGCCGAGAAGGACCTATTCGAGACATTAACGACGGTGCAAAAACGTTGTACTCCGCACCTGGACAACAAAGACTACGGGGCGGCCCTCACCGAAATGCTCGTTTTAAAGGATCCCATTGACCATTTTTTTGCAGAAGTCATGGTCATGGCTGATGACCCAAAGGTGAAAGAAAACCGACTGTCCATGCTCACCGCAATCGCCGGATTATTCCTCCAAGTGGGCGATATCTCTAAGATGTACACCCTGGCGCAATAGCACCAAGATCCAGTAAGACCTGGACAATCTCTGGCATGGGCAAACCAATCACATTGGAGTAGGAGCCTTGAATATCTCGAACGAGAAAGGCTCCTGCACTTTGAACCCCATACCCCCCCGCCTTATCACTGCCATCACCACTGGCAACATAGGCCTGTAGAACCTCATCTGAGAAATTATAGAAGGTGACCTGGCTCCTCACCACCTCCACCTGTTTTTTACCTTCTTCGACCACAGCAAAGGCTGTCACAACCACATGGCAACAGCCACGCAGTTGCTGCAGCATGCTTAAATGGTGACGCTCATCTCGCGGCTTGCCAAGAATTTCCTTGTGCAGAACCACTGAGGTATCTGCGCCAATCACCACCGCGCCAGGATGTTCATGGGCAACCGCCTCGGCCTTGGCTAGAGCAAGACGAGTCACATAGCCATCAGGGGATTCCAGTTCAAAGGGAGTCTCATCAACTGCACGGCAGATCACCTGAAAATCGAGGCCAAGACTGGTGAGAAAGTCCTGGCGCCGAGGAGAACCCGAGGCGAGGATGAGAGGTTTTATTGTTTTAAAAATTGGCGTCATATTGTGTATCTATTCACGAAGAAGAAGGCGAGAACCAAGAATTTGAGAAGAATACCCTCTCGGCCTGTAACAAAGCCCCCCCCGACAGATCGCTGAATTGGTTGTGGGAAACTCACGTTATATCCTTGCCCATATCCAAAAGAGACTCCTTACGCCCGGATCGAGTAGCCACCATCCACCGTCACCACCTGGCCATGGATCATCTTGGCCAGATCACTGGCCAAAAACAGAGCAAGGTCAGCCACATCATCCGGGGTGGTCAAAACTCCCATGGGAGTTCCAGCCAAAGCCGTCTCAAGAATCTCAGTACGATTGGGGAACTTTTTTAAGGCCTCAGTATCCACCGCGCCAGCGCTGATGGTATTCACCGTGATATTATGACCACCAAGCTCCACGGCCAAGTGACGAACCAACGACTCCAGGGCCGCTTTTGAAGCACCCACTGCCGTGTAGTTTTCCACCGCCCGTACCGAACCAAGGGATGACACCGCCATAATCCGGCCACCATCCTTCATAAGGGGAACCGCCTGCTGGGCAAGGGTCAGTAAGGCCCTAGCGTTAATATCCATGGCCCAGTTCCAATGCCGGGTGGAGAGTTCCATCAGCGGTTTTAGCACTCCGGATGCGGCATTGGAGACGAGAAGATCAAGCTTGCCATAGCGCTCCCTAATCTCGGCAAACATGGCGATCACATCGGCGTCTTTGGCAACATTTGCCTTCACCACCATACACTCAGCCCCACGTTCTTCAACAAGCTTTGCAGTGGCCTCCGCATCCTTGCGGTGCCGAACGTAATTCACAACAATATTAACACCATTCTCAGCAAAACGCAGGGCAATCGCCTTACCAATACCACGGGAACTTCCAGTAATTAACGCTACTTTTCCTTCAAGATTAAACATAATTTAGTACCTTATTCCCATACGGGTGATGTAAAAAAAGGAGCCTGGAAAACGTTTTGAAACTACTAAATATTAATTAGCTTCAAGGTACTTATCCAATCCTTATTATTTTATTTAGCAGGTTCAGCCCTTATCATAATGGGGCAAATAATTTATATAAATTAGAAAAGAATTGTAACAGGAAGACCGCCACAAACAAAGCATTTTACCGTGTCCTACAAACCAAGTCGCAATTTTAAACGTTTGGCCAGACTTCCCGCCACATGCCAAAGACTAAAACGAATCGAATCCAGCTGATTTGGGACAACAAAACCCTGGTTGTCAAAATCATCTGGAGCGAGCAAAGGAAAATACAGATCAGCAAGGTCATTGCCATAAACACCACGCTGATCAAACCGACACCAGAGCGGACTCCTATCCGGGGCAACACCAAGAACAGCAAGGAGAGCCGCATCGAGTGCTACAGGTGACTGACAGCACCCCATAAGCTGGAGGTCATAGGGGATTCCCCCCATGGGCCCGGTCACATGCATGGCAGTGATACCATCACACAGGGAAATAGCATGGGGAACCGCGTCTGGCAAATCGCAAAGGATATCAATAAAAGACGCACCATCGCCCCCACCGTGTACCTGATGAGCCATGGCCTTGCGCCAACCTTTAACAATACCGAAATGGTTTTTAACCGCCAAAGTAACCCGTACCAGGGCATGACTCTTCACCTTGGGCAAATTGACCAGATGATGACACTCAAGAACATCACGACATATACTCACCGTCACCCCGCAGGCCAATTCCACCGGCACCGTCTTTTGAAATGGTGCCACCCCAAGGCCAAGTCTTTGTACCACCCTGTTCAACCCAAGAATCTCCACGGCATGAAGGCAACTGCCTGATGCTGGAGAATCACCAACCAGCACCCGGCAGCCATGGTCCAGAAACCAGCGCGCCACCCCTTCAACAAACTGCGGATGGGTACAGGCCAGATCATTAAGCACAGCAGGGGCAACCAGGTTTGGCTTGAGTAGTACCTGGTCGCCATAGGCCGGACAAAAGCCCACCGCCTCAAACAGGCCAGCAACCTGCTGACAGATACGATCCGGCTGATACGTATTAATAGAGGCAAAAGCGACATTTATTTTTTTCATACTAAAAAGACTCAATCAAGCTGGGAATTATTATCATTACTACAAGTTTGACACGCTGACAGTGGGACATTGGCAAGAGTATGGCGTTGCATTCCTAGCCTCACTTGCAATTTTTCATAATCTCCATTGAATGGTTACAAAAATTAAACCATCATCCCCCATACCATTACCAGCTCCCCACGGGGACAAAAACATATCATCATCCAAGCAGGACTCTACGCAAACAGTAGGAATGTATCAGAAAAGAACAGAACCACCAAAAGAAAAAGGCCATTCTTGGGGGGACAAGAACGGCCTTTTTCAGGAGAAAGGAGATAAGAGTTTTAACTCTGAATATTAGCGTTGCACCACCCATGCCAACAGATACGAAAAAACATTTATGCGATTTATCAAGAAGTTACGCTCCCCCTCGAAAACAATGACAGCCAAAACATACAAATATCTATACTTTTCCTGCATAAATAGTACGCCACAATATGAGTCAGCGCTCCACCCACAGGGGAAAAGACAAGGTTCAATTTTTATTACGCATAAACATATCGGTCATACCCATAGGTCATTATAAGGTTCAAGACCCCATTGGGGGGGCAGGAGACAAGCAAGAGGAAGCAAGAAGCACATAAAAATCAAGAAATTTACAGGTCAAACATACCTGGCCCAAGCCTTGAACCAGTTTTACCTAACGCGTAATTTTCTACCAGTACCCCAGCGCATATTTCTTGACCATCCCCCAAATCCCCTTGTCAATAATCTGACCAAAACCAGGACACTCAGCCAACACAGGGGGAGCCACCCCCACCACTCACATTTTTTTTCACTTTAAAAACCACGACTTATAAACTTTTACAGCCCTCCCATCCCAGATGGCACGCTCCTTGATGTTAAGTCACTCAGAACAACTGGCGAAACAACAAGACTGCAACTTATCTAACTGACCCACAGGAGACCCAGCAGCCATGGCAGATGAAGAAAAAGCGGAGACCGGCACAGAGCCAAAACAGAAATCCAAGATGATGCTCTTTATTATTCTCGGCGTAGTCCTGCTCCTTGCAGGTGGCGGCGGATTCTTTGCGTTTACCACATTAATGGCTCCTCCCCCGGCTGACGAAAGCGTGGCAGATCCTGTTGAGCAGGAAGAGTTCGAAGTGGTCGGTGAGATGATCAGCTTTAAGGAATTTGTGGTAAACCTCTCCGACCCTAAGGGCAAACGCTATCTTAAATGTGAGATATCCATTGAAGTGGAATCCCTGGAGGCCGTGGAACGGGTATCCAAAATCAAACCTAAAATGCGGGATATTGTCATCATGCTCCTCACCAGTCTTGCCTTTGAAGAGGTAATGACCCCCGAGGGCAAGATGCGGATTCGTGACGAGTTACTGGAACGCTTTAATCAGGCGGCCAGGCCAGACAAGGTGACCCACCTCTATTTTAGTAATTTTGTGGTGCAGTAATTAAAAACAGTTTTGGGTTTCAAATTTCGTGTTGCACTGCGACAAACTTGAAACCCAAAATTGCTGTTAAAGGAAGACAATGGAACAAATTCTCAGCCAAGATGAAGTTGATGCGCTCCTCAAGGGGATCTCCGGTGGTGATATTGAAGAACCGGAAGAGACCATTGACGAGGAAGCACTGGAGTTTATGCCCTATGATTTCTCTAAGCAGGAACGCATCGTTCAGTTCAAGATGCCTGCTTTGGAAGTCATCAATGACTCCTTCCTCCGCTCAACCCGCTCCTCCCTCTCCGCTACCCTGCGCCGCATCCTCGACATAAGTTCCGTACCCATGGAGCTTGAGCGATTCGGCGCCTTTGTCCGCACCCTGCCTGTACCCTCATCCCTGCAAATTTTCAAGATGGAGCCATTCCGGGGCATGGCGCTGTTTGTCATTGAACCAAAGCTGGTCTTTGCCCTGGTAGAGAGTTTCCTTGGCGGCTCGGGACTGCGCAATGTAAGGATTGAGGGTCGTGACTTTACAGCCATCGAGCAGCGCCTTATTCACCGGGTGGTAACCCTGCTGATTAGTGATCTAGAAAAGGCCTGGTACTCGCTCCACCCCATCAAGGTTCAATACGTTCGCTCGGAAATTAACCCGCAGTTTGCCAAGATCTGTGAACCAGAGGATGTGGTGATTATCAATCGCTACGAGGTGGACATGGACCGAGCAGTGGGTTCCATCACCTGTTGTATCCCCCTGTCCAACCTGGAATCAGTCAAGACAAAACTGATGACAACCTATGCCCGTGACCCATCCGAAGAGGATATCAACCTAAAACGGGCCCTGCACCAAAACGTCATGAACATACCCCTTGAGATGCGAGTTGAACTTGGCTCCACCACCATCCCAGCTGGAGACATTATCAACCTTGAAAAGGGTGACATTATTCAGCTCGACAAACGCAAAGATGACATGCTCCCCTGCTTTGTTGCCGGAGAGCGTAAATACATGGGGTCCCCTGGGGTACATCGGGGTCAACAGGCCTTTTTGATTAAACGTAAAGTGCTTGACCCCGAGAAAGACTAGCGCAGAAGTTAAGAACTCATAACTTCCCGAAATTAAATTTAAGGAGAACAAAATGGCTGATGATGAATCGTTGGATGACGCCTGGGCCGACGCCCTGGAAGAAGCAGACCCCAACAATCCAGCAAGCAAAGAAGAGGCTGCCCCAAAGGATGACAATTGGGACGAACTGGCTGCCGAGGATAGTGATGCTGCCAGTTTTGATGAACTCGATGGCGGCACACCCGAAGATCCCGGTAGTCAGAACCTGGAGTTCCTGCTGGACATTCCCCTCAATGTTTCTGTGGAGCTTGGCCGCTCATCCATGATCATCGACAAGATGCTGCAACTGACCCAGGGCTCGGTGGTTGAGCTTGACAAATCGGCAGGGGAAACGGTTGAGATCTATGTTAACAGCAAGCTCCTTGGCAAGGGCGAGGTGATCGTTGTCAATGACCGGTTCGGTGTCAGAATCACAGAGATTATCAGCCAGGCTGATCGAATCAAAAACATAGGATAGGCCACCGCGTGAAAAGACAACTATACCTCATAACCTGCACCCTGTTACTCCTACCAACCCTTGCCTACAGCGGAGATGCCGGAGTAACAAACGCAAGCCCTGCCCTTACCCCGCCCGACCTGGGGGGGCTGGAGACAACCTTTAGCATCATAAAGCTTCTGGTTGCGTTTCTCGTGGTGGCAGGGGTTATGGCCCTGGTCTTTAAACTGATGGGCAAGTTCGGCCCGGCTTCTCTGGGTAAAAGCGGCCTAATTGAGGTGCTTGACACCAGAATGATCGCCCAAAAGAAGTATATTTCGGTGGTACGCATTGCCGGGCAGGATATGGCTGTGGGTATTTCCGAAAATAGTATTTCTCTGCTATGCCCCCTAAATAGTGAGCAAAAAAAAGAACCATCAGCAGACAACCGGGAATTTAACCAGGCCATGGAAACGGCGGAACGGACAGAGGGGAGACAGCCATGAAAAAACTCCTTCTTCTCAGCCTCCTAAGTTGCGGGCTTTGCCTTATCTTTAGTCAGATGGCCGATGCCGCCACCCTGCCATCCATCACCCTTGGCACCGAGGAAACCACCGACCCTAAAAAAATGGCCGTGGTGGTGGAGATTCTCCTGGTCTTCACCGTCCTCTCCATGGCTCCAGCCATCCTCCTGATGACCACAAGTTTTGTCCGCCTGGTGGTGGCCTTCTCCTTTTTACGTACCGCCATGGGTACCCAGCAGATGCCACCATCCCAGGTGATTATTGCTCTCGCCCTGTTTCTCAGCCTATTTATCATGGCCCCGGTCATGAGCAAAATCAACACCATTGCCATCCAACCGTATATGGCTGAGGAAATTGGCCTTGAACAGGCTTACAACCAGGGGATACAACCTCTGCGGGAATTTATGTTCAAACAAACTAGGGAAAAGGACCTTAGCCTCTTTGTCTCCATTGCCAAGATGGCAAAGCCCCAAACCAGAGCTGATGTCCCCATGACCATTTTGATTCCGGCCTTTATGATCAGCGAATTGCAAACCGCCTTCCAGATCGGCTTCATCCTCTTTCTACCCTTCCTGGTGATTGACATGGTGGTGGCTTCAGTCCTACTCTCCATGGGTATGATGATGCTACCCCCAGTTATGGTGTCACTGCCCTTTAAATTATTGCTCTTTGTTCTGGTGGACGGCTGGTATCTCATCGTTGGTTCACTGGTTAAAAGCTTTGTCACGTAGCTCTTCGCGTCCTTCGTGACTTGTGGCTTAGAATAAACTCTTCGGACTAAGGTGTTTGGTTACCGGAGCAACACTACATTAGGCAAGGTAAAAACAATGACTTCAATGGACGCCGTAACCCTGGGTCAAAATGCTGTTTCCATGACCCTGTTACTCTCTGCCCCACTCCTGATTGTCGGGATGGTGGTTGGCCTTGCGGTGGCCATCTTTATGGCCACCACCCAAATTCAGGAGATGACCCTGACCTTTGTCCCGAAAATTACGGCGGTGATGCTGGCCATGCTTTTTTTCTCCTCATGGATGCTCATTCGTATGACAGATTACACCAGGAATCTAATCCTGAGCATCCCGGATTTGATTAAATGATTTTTTTTTTGAGACCTTTAGGACTAACTCACCTCACTTTTTAAAGATGACAATACCCCAGAAATAAGCCATTTAACGCTAAGACCATCGAGGCATCCCTACCTACAAAGCCCCATAGTCTTCAACCTAAACACCTAAACTAAAAAAAATGACTGAAACGAGCCTCTTAAACTGGACATTAGACAACATACTGGTCGTGGTGATTATCCTCACCCGCGTGGGGCCGTTATTGTTCTTTATGCCAGTCTTTGGTTCAAAATCAATCCCGGCCCAGGCCAAGATACTACTCTGCCTGATGGTTGCTCTGGCTTTAGCCTCATCCATCAAGGTATCCGCCCAGCAAATGCCGACAACCAGCCTTGGCTTTTTGATCTTTGCCGTGAGTGAGATCATCTTTGCCGCCATTCTGGCCTTTTTTGCCCGGTTGATATTCGCCGCAATCCAGCTTGCCGGGCAGATGGTGGGGATCCAGATGGGTATGGGCATGGCCGGAGTGATGGACCCACAATTCGGCACCCAGGTTTCTCTGATTGGCCAGTTCTGGAACATCATTGCCTTTTTGATTTTTCTAGCGGTGGATGGCCATCACATCTTCTTTCGTACCATCGTTGAGAGCTATACTTGGGTTGCCCCCGGCACCCTGCATCTCAGCAACGCCACCTATAATGGCATCATCAGAGGCATAAGCCATATGTTTATTCTGGCCGTAAAAATAATGGCCCCAGCAAGTGCCGCCGTATTTTTTGCCCATGTGGGCATGGGCATTATTGCCAAGACAGTGCCCCAGGTTCCCATCCTAATTGTCGGGATGCCGGTAAACATCGTTCTTGGCTTTGTTTTTGTCGGACTTTCACTCCAATATTTTTTACCACTCATGGTGAATGAATTTCAGATGCTAAACACCTTATTACCACAACTTGCACGGGGGATGGGATGATAGGTTATTAGGCTTTCAGCCTAATAACCTAGACACCTAAAAAAAATGGCAGACGAATCAAGCGGCCAGGAAAAAACAGAAGATCCCACCGACCGGCGCCTCCTTGAGGCACGCAATAAGGGGGATGTGCTTAAGTCCATGGAGATCCCCTCGGCCGCCGTACTGATCGCCGGGCTTATGGGTCTGTACCTGATGCGGGGCTATATCTACTCCAATCTGCTTAACATCATGCGTCATTACTTTTCGCAACTGCACACCATGTCCGTTGTTCCGGCAAACATGCTCCATATCACCTTGGATGCCATGTACTTTTTTGGACTTATCCTTATACCCATTATGGGACTGATCTTTATCACCGCAGCCCTTGCTAACTATGCCCAGGTTGGGGTGCTTTTTACTACTGAAAAGATCATGCCCAAATATGAAAAAATTGATCCCATAAAAGGCCTCGCCCGGATGTTTTCCATGCAGACCTTAAATAATACTCTAAAATCCATTGCCAAAATCACAGTGATCACCTGGGCCGCCTACACCATAGTAAAGGCCCACATAAATGAGCTTTTACCCCTAATGCACCAGGAGCCTATTTCCATCTTTATTTTTTACTGCAAAATATCATTTTTCATCTTCCTTAAAGCCGCCATCGTCATTGCCGTTCTTGCCGTTATCGACTGGGTATTTCAACGCTGGCAGTTTATGAAGAAAATGAAAATGACCAAGCAGGAAATGAAGGAAGAGGCCAAGACCACCGAGGGTGACCCCCACGTCAAGGGGCGTATTCGCTCCATCCAGATGGAAATGGCCCGCAAGAGAATGATGGCCGATGTCCCGGATGCAGACGTAATTATCACCAACCCCACCCGTCTGGCCATTGCCATAAAATATGACGCCGCTTCCATGATTGCCCCCATAGTGGTGGCCAAAGGTGCCGGAGTCATTGCCCATAAGATCAAGGAAGTCGCAACAGACAACGGCATCCCCCTCGTGGAGGATAAACCCCTGGCCCGCGCCCTGTATGGTGCTGTAGAAATTGGCGACCAGATCCCGGCCGAGTTATTCCAGGCCGTGGCAGAAATTCTGGCCCACGTTTACGGCTTGAAAAAGGCAGCGTAGCGCAAGGTATAACCCTTAACCCTTAACCCTTAACCCTTAACCCTTAAAAAAAATGGCCGAACAAACTATCCATCCAATAAAATTTGATTACACCAGCCTTGGCGTTGCCGTTGGTGTGGTGGGTATTTTGATCATTATGATCCTACCCCTGCCGACAATTATGTTGGATCTACTACTGTCCCTCGGCATCACAATGAGCCTCGTTATCCTGCTCATGTCCATGTACAACACCAATGCCCTGGATTTTTCCTCATTTCCATCGCTTTTATTACTAACCACCCTCTTTCGTTTGTCGCTGAATATTGCTTCAACAAGGCTTATCCTCCTCCATGGACATGAAGGGCCGGGTGCGGTGGGCAAGGTTATTCAGTCCTTTGGTAATTTTGTGGTGGGAGGCAGTTTCGCCGTTGGTCTGATTATCTTTCTGATTATGGTGCTGATCAATTTCATCGTTATCACCAAGGGTTCCGGTCGGATTGCTGAGGTTGCGGCCCGTTTCACCCTGGATGCCATGCCCGGCAAGCAGATGGCCATTGATGCCGATCTTAATGCTGGCATTATTGACGAGGGCACTGCCAAACGGCGACGTGAGGAAATCTCCAAACAATCGGAATTTTATGGAGCCATGGACGGTGCCTCCAAATTTGTCCGGGGAGAGGCGGTGGCATCGCTGGTCATCATGGCGATCAACATTATCGGTGGTCTGCTTATTGGTTCGATGATGCAGAACATGCCTATTTTAAAGGCGGCTGAGACATACACCCTTCTTACCATCGGTGATGGTCTGGTCTCCCAAATCCCCTCTCTTATTATCTCAACCGCAGCCGGTATTATTGTCAGCCGGGCGGCATCTGACTCATCCATGGGCAAGGAGATCACCAGTCAGTTTGCCAAACAACCGGAGGCTCTGGCGGTTTCCTCGGCCATAATCCTCCTTTTCGGTATGATCCCCGGACTACCCCATATTCCCTTCCTTATACTCGGTTTTACCATGGGTGGCCTTGCCTGGATGGCCTTTCAGCATCAGGGCCAGGAAGCCGCCGATGAGGCCAAAGCCGAAGAACAGGCCCAGAAGGAAGAACAGGTAGGTTCACCGGAAACGGTGGAAGCCCTCCTGTCCATGGACACCCTGGAACTTGAAGTAGGTTATGGCCTAATCCCTCTGGTTGATGAAAGTCAAGATGGCGACCTGCTTGAACGTATTCGCGGCATCCGCCGCCAGTTTGCCACTGAAATCGGCATGATCCTGCCACCGCTGCATGTGCGGGACAACCTGCAAATCAACCCGGATGAGTATGTCCTGATCCTAAAAGGGGTGGAAATTGCCAAGGGTGAACTGCTTATGAAACATTTTCTGGCCATGGATTCCGGTGCCGCTAAACGCGAGATTGAAGGCATCCCCACAGTGGAGCCAGCCTTTAAGCTCCCAGCAATCTGGATCAGTGAAGATAAAAAGGATGAGGCCCAGCTTGCAGGCTACACGGTGGTTGACCCATCCACCGTGGTGGCCACCCATCTTACCGAGGTGCTTCGCTCCCACGCCGATGAGCTCCTCGGTCGCCAGGACACCCAGAAACTCCTCGACCATCTGGCCCAGACCCAACCCAAGGTTGTGGAGGAGCTCATTCCCAACGTCATTACCCTTGGCACGATGCAAAAGATTCTTCAGAATCTTTTGCGGGAACGTGTTTCCATCCGCGATCTGCTCACCATCACGGAAACCCTGGCTGACTTTGGCGTCACCACAAAATCACCGGATCTACTTACCGAGTATGTGCGTCAGAAGCTGTCGCGCTCCCTCATCGGCAGCCTCACAGATGACAAAGGGGTACTCCATGTTCTCACGGTTGAGACCCAGATTGAAGACTTTATCCGTGAGGCAATTCAGCAAACGGAACAGGGAACCTTCCTGTCCCTTGAGCCAAACCTTGGCCAAGCCATTGTCGAAGCGGTGATAAAGGAAACCGAGCGCGTCTCCCTTGAGGGATACCAGCCAGTCCTGCTGTCCACCCCAGTAACTCGCAGGCATTTACGCCAGTTGATTGAACCCTTTGCCCCGCAGGTGATGGTGCTTTCGGCCTCAGAACTCACCGCAAATGTAAAAATTAACTCCCTTGGCACCGTGAGCCTTAATAAGGCCACTTAAATAAACAACGAGATAATAGACGACCTATGATCATTAAACGATTTACAGCACAAACAGCACCCAAGGCCATGAAACTTGTCAAAGACGCCCTTGGCCTTGATGCGGTTATCTTCTCCCAGAAGACCCTTGATAAAGGCAGCGCCAATGAACGAGTGGAAATCATGGCCGCCATCGACCATGACACGATAACCTCCCCCCCTCTGCCCAATCCTGAACCGGGAGCAACCACAGGTGGCGCAGGCTATGGCTATCAAACGGTACGCAAACAGGCCACCCAAAAGAAACCTGTGAAAACCAGACCAAAGCCAAAAAAAAGACAGGCCCAGGCCCCGGAAAGCCAAAAGGTACGCCAAAACTTTTCTCGTCTTCTTCAGGAAAGAGAGGCCAGCCTCAGACCAAAGACAGTTCCCCCAAAACAGCTCAAGACCAAGGCCACAATATGGCGCGATGAGATCATCGATCAGGTTCAGGCTCTGCCCGTCGCCCAGAGCTCCGGTAACGACCCCATCATCATCGCCCTTGTCGGCCCCACTGGAGTTGGCAAGACTACGACTGCAGCCAAACTTGCCGCCTGGTACCATATCCAGGAGGGCAAAAAAGTTGCCCTCCTCACCATGGATTGTTACCGCATCGGTGCCACCGACCAGCTTCGCACCTATGCCAGAATCATGCATCTGCCCTGCGAAGTTGCCATCCGCAAAAAAGATCTGGAGCAGGCCATTGCCCGACATTGGGATACGGATGTCATCATCATCGACACCACCGGCAAATCCCCCTATGACACAGACCATATTGACGAGCTCGCGGAATGGTTTGCCGAAATCGCCTCCCTGCAGCCACTCCTTGTGGTGAGTGCCACCACCAAAAAGGAAGACCTACGCCAAATTGTCCAGGTGTACGACGCCCTTGAACCACACTCACTGATCCTGACCAAACTTGACGAAACCAGAACCTACGCCAGCCTCTGCCAACAGGTGGCTGCGTCAAATCTGCCGGTGGGGTACCTCACCATGGGTCAACGGGTACCAGAAGATTTTATCGTCCCCGACAAACCTCTCCTCGACACCTTTTTCAAGAAAGGCTGGTCGGCACTTGAACAACATATAAATTAGGAGGAAAAGAAGATACAGGAGATAGAGAAGATAAAGAATATAAAGAAGATAGGTTCCCCTTCTTTACTCCCCTTTGTTTCTTTATTTTCTTTACATTCTATTAAAAATAAATGAACCAAGCAACCACGTTACATAAAATAATGGCCCAATCACATACTCAACTGGAGTCTTCCATGTTCAAACAACCACGAGTCATCGCCATTGCCAGTGGCAAGGGTGGAGTTGGCAAAACCAATATCAGCGCCAATCTCGCCTATGCCCTGGCCAAGAAAGGCCAGAAGGTCCTGCTCCTTGATGCCGACCTCAACCTGGCTAACGTCGATATTCTCCTTGGCCTTACCCCAAAGTATAACCTCCACCATGTCTTCCTCGGCCAAAAACGGTTGCAGGATATTCTGGTGGACGGCCCCGGCGGTTTCCAGCTCCTGCCCGCAAGTTCCGGGGTGATGGAAATGGCTGAACTCACCGAGGACCAGAAACTGTACTTCCTCTCCGAGATCAGTGAGCTTGGTCATGATATTGACATTATGATCATTGATACCGCGGCAGGAATCAATAAAAACGTGATCTACTTTACCCTGGCCTCCCAGGAAAAGATCATTGTCCTGACCCCGGAACCAACCTCCCTCACTGACGCCTACGCGCTGATCAAGGTTTTATCATCCCGGCATGATGTGCGCCGTTTCAGGATTCTGGTCAACAATGCCCACTCGGAAAAAGAGGCCCTGGCAGTATATCGGCAACTAACCCTTGTGGCGGATCGTTTTCTCGACTCTCTTTCCCTGGACTATCTTGGCTACCTGCCCTTTGACCAGAAACTCAGCCAGGCCGTCAGGGCACAGCGTCTGGTGGTTGATCTATCACCAACGGCTGAAATTAGCGGTAAATTTTTACAACTTGCCGAACAGATTATTTCGGAGGAGGGGCAGCAGCATAATGATGGAAATATTAAATTTTTCTGGAAAGGTCTTTTCAACCTGTAATATACTTTTTTTGAGTAGTTAACAATTTAGTAGTTGAGAACTGACAAAAGGAATAAAAACAAGACAATGAGTAAACCCCAGGCAGCGCTATTTAAAGATTACACCAACGCTTATTTCAAGGCGGAGAACACTCCTGACGCCAAGCAGCGTGATGATCTTATCTTAGCCTACACGCCTTTAATCAAATATATTGCCGCAAGACTTGCCGCAAGACTGCCGCCCCAGGTGGCCTTTGATGATCTGGTATCAAGTGGGATAATTGGTCTTATTGACGCCATCGACAAGTTTGACCTAGGTAAAAAGGTGCAGTTTAAAACCTACGCTGAATTTCGCGTTCGCGGGGCCATGCTTGATGAACTGCGCTCCCTCGACTGGGTGCCTCGCTCTGTGCGCAAAAAAGCCACCCAGATCGAACATGCCTTTAATAGTTTAGAGAAAAGACTTGGCCGCCCGGCCACCGATGAAGAGATGGCCGATTCCCTCGATGTCGACCTTGACCACTACTACAAGCTCCTGGATGAGACCAAGACGATATCGTTTATGGATGTTGACCTGATCCGCCAAAAGAACCCAGACAATATCATTGTCGGCGGGGGGTTTTCGGCTATATCCATGGATCAGTCAGACCCGTTTGCCGCCTTGAACCTGCAACAGATCCGTGATCTATTGGCAGAGAACATTAACGATTTACCAAAGAACGAACGCCTCACCGTATCCCTTTATTATTTTAATGAACTCACCATGAAAGAGATCGGTAAAGTGCTGGACTACACCGAGTCACGGATTTCACAAATGCACTCAAAGGCCATGCTGAGACTGCGAAGCAAGTTACGCAAGGCCCTGTCGTGAGAAAAGGGTCTATACTTTGTTGTACGAAGACGATTAACTGGAGGGTATTTTCCTTAAAAAGAAAATTAACCCTTCCACTTTGAAAAGTTTTCTGCGTACACTATCACTAGTTTTACCATAACGGTAAACTGGCTTACTATATTGAAACATAGAGGAAAAAAGATGGGCTATGACACCGACATGAAAGTTTTAGTAGTTGACGACTTCGCGACAATGCGCCGCATTGTAAAAAATATTTTGACCCAACTAGGGTTTAAAAACATTATTGAAGCCGATGATGGTGCCACAGCCGTTGACCTTCTCAAAAACGAGAAGGTCGACCTTATCATCTCCGACTGGAATATGCCCAAGATGACTGGACTTGAGCTTCTCCAACATGTTCGGGCGGATGCAAGCATGGCTGATGTCCCCTTTGTTATGGTTACCGCTGAGGCGCAACAGGATAACATCATCCTGGCCGTCAAGGCCAAAGTCAGCCAGTATATCGTTAAACCCTTCACCGCCGAAACCCTCGGTGAAAAGTTAGACAAAGTGTTTGGGTAGTCTCTCCACTCGGTGCAACCCGGCCTCTCCTCCGGGTTGCACCTCTTTCTTCCCCCTTCCAGGCCATGCCAAACTCCGACCCAAAAGACCTTGACCCCCTCGCCGACCTAGATGACGACCTGGGTGACGACTGGGAATCAGCATTCCAGTCGGAGGACTTTATGTTCTCCCCCGATGATGAGGCCAATGATTTCTTTCTTTTTGACGAAAATGACGCCGAAGAGGACATAGACGAGCTCACCTCCATCATGGCAAATGCCGAGAAAGAGGTGCACCATGAGGCGGAGGCGTCACAGGCCGAAGCCCCAGACGACACAAAGAGCCAGCCAACCGGCTTCAAAAGGCAGCTCCCGGCCCAAGTCCGCCAATTCGCCACAGCAGGACTGACCTTCTTTAACAGTCGCCCCCTCTATCAACGCGCCCTGGCAACAATAGCTCCCATCCTTGTCACCCTCCTCCTTCTAGGATCTTTTTTCCTCCAGCAAACCTCAAAGGAATTGGCCAAAAAAGAAGAACAGAACACCACCATCACCGCGAGCTCTGAAAAAACGCCTGAACAGCTCACAAAGCTCCAACCGCAAAGAAAAAAAGTCCCGCCTCCTCCTGCGATACAAGAACAGCCCCCCCGAACCAGAACGATCCGTAAACAGTGGGATTTTCCAACCTTCACTATTGTCAGCTCAACGCCAAATACAGAGACCCTGTTTGTTAACGTTAACCTCAGCCTCATTGCCGTTCTACCGGAGGGTGGAGCTCTGCCGGAAGAAAAAAACGTCCTTATCAAAGACATCATTTATCAATTCTACAAAAACAGATCTCCCACAGAACTCAAACATTTTGCCCTTGCCAGGGGCGAGATGATCCACAAACTCCACAACTGGCTGACAAAAGAATGGCCAAACTCCCCGGTGAACACCGTGATATTTTCAAAATACCAGGTTGTTCGCGCTCCCTATACGAGCTAGGAACTTGTCCGAGAATATCAGGCGAAGCGAAAAGGTGGAGATAAGCGCAGACTTCGAAATTGAGACCCGCTTTTCGATCATTTTCTGCGAATAACAGCGCAGCAGTGTCATGGCTATTTAAGGAAAATTAGCGGAAAAATGGGCTAATTTCTCCGGCTTTGTAGCCGGCTTCTTATTCTCGGACAAGCTCTAGGCCCTAACAGCAAACAACCATCCGCAAATACCACATTCCTGTAACTAATTGCATTCTCCTGCACAACTATGTAACACATCTCCCGCGCACTCCTGCAAAAGCCAACCTTAAAACCACGCTCGTTCAAAGATATGCCATTTTTGTCAGAAAAAGGCATATCTTTTGCATATTTGTCGCAAACAAACCGCGCACCAAGCAATGCGCCCACGCAACATAATGAGAAAGAGAGAGCAAACATCATGATTAACAGCGGTGATACCACCTTTATCCTTATTTCAGCAGCCATGGTCCTTCTGATGACCCCAGGGCTTGCCTTCTTCTACGCCGGCATGGTTCGTCACAAAAATGTACTGGGGACTATCCTGCAATCCTTTATTATGATTTCGGTCATCAGCTTCGAGTGGGTATATATCGGCTACACCATGTCCTTTGGCCCGGATGTCGGCGGTCTGATCGGTGATTTCTCCATGCTTGGCCTCGCTGGCGTCACCAGCGCTCCCAGCGAAACATATGCCACAACCATCCCCCACCTGGTGTTTATGATCTACCAATGCATGTTTGCCGTAATTACTCCGGCCCTCATCACCGGTGCCTTTGCCGAACGGATGCGTTTTGGCCCCTTTCTCATATTCTCCCTGATCTGGACCATCCTCGTCTACAACCCAGTTTGCCACTGGGTATGGGGCGGTGGCTGGCTTGCTGAAAGAGGCGTTTTAGACTTTGCCGGCGGCCTGGTTGTTCACCTCACATCGGGCGCCGCAGCCGCCGCCGCTGTCTTGGTTCTCGGCCCACGCAAGGGCCTTGGCCGGGATAAATTCATGCCCCACTCCCTACCCATGACCCTACTCGGCACTGGCCTTCTCTGGTTTGGCTGGTTCGGCTTTAATGCCGGCAGTGCCCTTGCCGCCAATGGCGTTGCCGCCACTGCCTTTGTGGCAACTCACCTTGCCGGTATGGCTGGTATGGCCATGTGGGTCGGACTTGAATGGAAACTCTACAACCAGCCAACCACCCTCGGTGCGGCATCAGGCGCCATTGCCGGGCTTGCAACCGTTACCCCGGCAGCAGGATTTATCAGCCCCCACGCGGCTATCATTATCGGCCTTATCGCCGGCCTTTGCTGTTTTACAGCTGTCACTTACAAGAATAAAATCGGCTGGGATGACTCCCTTGATGTTGTCGGCATCCACGGACTAGGGGGCGTAATCGGCACATTATGCCTTGGCATATTTGCCTCAAAGGCGATCAACCCCGGAGGGGCCGATGGTCTCCTTGCCGGCAACGCCTCCTTCTTAGCCACTCAGATTTTCGCGATCCTGGTTGTCGGAACTTACGCCTTTGTCGTAAGCTTCATCCTGTTGAAGATCCTCAACGTCTGTTGCGGTGGCCTACGTCTCAACTCAGACGATGAGACCGTTGGCCTTGATCAGGCAGCTCACAGCGAGAATGCTTACAATATGTAAAAGCTACGCGCGGAAGAAAACAATAGTTACCCAACAACAAAAAAAAGGCTCGCACACACCACCTATTTTAGGTAACACTACAGACAAGTTTCCTGCGGGGAGCAGTTACAAGAAATAGGTGGTGACTCATTCCTGAGTGCAGGTAGCCTTATTTACGAGGATATTCCCATGAAAAAAATTGAAGCGATTATTAAACCATTTAAACTTGACGATGTTAAGGATGCCCTGAACGATATCGGCATCACCGGTATGACAGTGACAGACGTAAAGGGCTATGGACGCCAGAAGGGCCATAAAGAGATTTACCGAGGCGCCGAGTACGAGGTTGACTTTATCCCCAAAACAAAAATTGGCATTATTATTGAGGCTGATCAGGTTGAAGAGGCCGTCGAAGCCATCATCAAAGGCGCCAAGACCGGCAAGATCGGCGACGGCAAGATTTTCATTCTGCCCGTTGAACAGGTCATCCGTGTCCGCACCGGCGAAAAAGATCACGATGCGATCTAGGCCATAAAGGCAGGGGCCCAGAACATGGCTCGCGCCATAAGGGTATTTCCCTTAACAAGCAGCTCCTTGCCCCCAAAGAGTGAGTTTCGGCACACCTGCTGAAATTCACTCTTTTACGTTTATACCAGACCATCCCCATGAAATCAGAATTACGCACCCGCAGAAAGGCCCTTGAAACCCTGTGGAAGAAAGGCCTTAGTGGTCAAGTTCTCATTGAGGAACACACCACCATTGTTGACCTTAACCTCATTAATTCTTTTGAGAACTGCCAGGTAGACACCTCTGACATTGCCCTTGTTGCCCTCGGCGGATATGGCCGGAGCGAGCTCTTCCCCTTTTCCGATATCGACATCATGATCCTCTACCGGGAAGGAGCAGAGGAACGTCTAAACGATATTGCTGAAGCCGCATTCTACCCCCTGTGGGACGCAGGGCTTGAGGTTGGTCACGGGGTTAGAACCCCTGCCATCTGTATCGATGACGCCCACAACGACTTCTTTTTTCAAGTGGCCATGCTCGATGCAAGACTTCTCACTGGCAACAAGAAACTCCTTAACGAACTCCTTGACGAATACACCAAGACATTCATAAATGGCCAGCGAAAGCCATTTTTTGAGAATATGCTAAGCCACTGCAAGTTGCGCCACGAACGCTTCGGCAACCACAGCTACCTCCTTGAACCACATATCAAGGAGAGCCGAGGTGGATTTAGGGATATTCAGGCCATGCTCTGGTCGGCCCAGGTTGTTTTCGGCATCAAGGACATTAACAGCATGGAGACCTCGGGACTCCTCACCCCCCAGGCCCGCCAAAAACTTGAAGAGGCCATCGACACCCTGGTAAAAATTAGAAACCGCTTGCACTACATCAGCGGTCGCAAGAATGACCAGCTCTTCTTTGAGCACCAGGAAGAAATGGCAGAAGCCTTTAAATACAAGGACACCAAATCCATGCTTGGCGTCGAGCTGTTTATGCACGATGTCCATCGTCACCTGCAAACCGTGGCCATTGCCACAGACCTCTTCTTTGAACATGTTCAGGATGTAATCGGCTTAAAACTTTACTCCGCCGAGGATTCCACCCTGGAAAAAGGTATTGAGCTACGCCACGGCCGTATCCAAATCAGCGAACCTGACCTCATCAGCAAACGCCCCTACCTCCTAATGCGTGTCTTTAGCCAATCAGCCAAAACGGGCCAACCGATCCACCACCACACCAAACAAATCATCAGCAACAACCTTGAGCTTATAGAAAAAAACAGCCCGAAATCCAAACGGGCCTGCCAGGCATTTCAGGATGCCCTTGCAGGGCCACACAGCCTTGCGGTCCTCACCAACATGCTTGAAACAGGCACCCTTTCCGCCTTCATTCCGGAGTTTGAGCATCTTGAATCCCTAGCCCAGCACGATATTTACCACGTCTACACCGTGGACCGCCACCTTCTGCAAACCGTGGCCGAACTCAACCTTCTCAGTCAGGAAGAAAACGATATATTTGCCACCATAAACCAAACAAACATCCTCTTCCTGGCCGGACTTTTGCACGACATCGGCAAAGGTACCCAAAAAGATCACTCCACTTACGGCGGCAAACTTGTCATCACCATTGGCAAGCGCATGGGGCTTGCCAAAAAAGCCATAGACACCCTGGTTTTCCTGGTGGAAAACCACCTCTATCTTGCCACCATAGCCCTGCGCCGAGATATAGAGGACGAACAGCTCATCTTTGAATGCGCCCGAATTATCAAAACCAAAGAGCGGCTGGCCATGCTCTTTCTCCTCACTACAGCAGATGCCAGAGCCACCGGCCCCACGGTATGGACGGAATGGAAGAGCGCCCTGCTCCAGGAACTTTTCCTAAAGATCAGCCACGCCCTGGAACATAAGGAAACCACCACACCAGATCAACAGATCGCGGTTGACTGGATGCGTGAGCAACTTGCAGCCAAACTCCACGACAGAACAAAGGCCATCTTTGAAATCAGCACCCTGCCAGACGACTACCTCGTCAGCTTCACCACCGATGAAGTCTTAAGCCACATCGGCACCTGGGCCACAACCCTGAAGCGCACATCATCCTCCGTAACAGCGCGGGATCGGGGCGACCACTGGCAACTACTCATCATGGCCGAAGATCAGCAGGGCATCCTCAACCGGATTTGCGGAATCCTCGCCCTCCACAATGTCCAGGTGCTAGACGCCAAAATATTCACCTGGAAAAACGGCACAGCCGTGGACAGCTTAAATGTCACCTCAAGCGTCGACAAACAGTTTAGCGACCAAAACTGGGAACACCTCCAGCAGGATCTCGACCGAGCCATCCACCAACGCATAGGCATCGACTACCGGTTAAGCCAAAAACCCAAAACCCTGGGCCGAACCCCTGACCCAAAGTCAGACAAGCGCAACAAGCCAAAGGTTGTAATCACCCCGGATGGCTCCACCCACCATACCATTATCGAAGTCTTTGCCATGGACAAACCGGCCCTGCTCTACAAAATCACCCGCACATTAACCGACCTCGGCCTCGCCACCCACAGGGCCCAAATCTCAACCGAAGGCGACCAGGTGGTGGACGTCTTCTATGTCCAGGACAAAAACGGCCATAAAATTGCGGCCCCGGACTACCTGAAGGAAATCAAGCAGGCCCTCATCCATGCCGCGGCCGTTAAGTGAAACCAGAAGACCAACATTGCTGAACAAAATCAGCAATCCCAAAAAAAATATCTGCCAAAATTGTAAAAACCATGGTATTAGACACATGGCTTTCTTATAGGTAGAGAAAGTATCTGAATATAGTGTATTTAAGCGTTTCAGTAATGAAATAAGGCAATAACTGCCCACCCCCGACCACAACCTTTTTTAGGAGTAAAGGACATGACAAGAGACGACATTCTCAAGATTGTTGAAGAGCAGAAGATCAACTTCTTCCGTATGCAATTTGTTGACATCAACGGCTTCCAAAAGAACATAGCCATCCCCCGAAGCCAACTGGAAAAAGCCCTTGATGGCGGTATCATGTTTGATGGCTCATCCATCGATGGCTTTGCCCGTATCAACGAATCAGATATGTTTTTGAAGCCTGACTTTGACACCTTTGTTGTCCTCCCTTGGCGGAACAAAGATGGTATCGCTGCAGCCCGAATCATCTGTGATGTTCATCTTCCAGACGGAACTCCTTATGAAGGATGCCCACGTATCGCCCTGAAAAGAAGCCTCGCTGTTGCCGCTGAAATGGGCTACACCATGAACATCGGTACAGAAGCTGAGTTCTTCCTCTTTGAAAGAGATGACGACGGCAATTCCACCACCATCACCAACGACAACGCCGGCTACTTTGAACTTGACCCTGTTGATCTTGGTTCCGATTGTCGGCGTGAAGTCATCGAGACCCTCGAAGCCATGGGTTTTGAAATTGAAGCCTCCCACCACGAGGTTGCCGAAGGCCAGCACGAGATCAACTTCAAGTTCTCCGATGCCCTCACCGCCTGTGACAACACCGTAACCTTCAAGTGGGTTGTTAAGGCTGTGGCCAATAAATACGGCTACCACGCGACCTTTATGCCCAAGCCTATTTTCGGCATCAACGGCTCCGGTATGCACACCAACCAGTCTCTGTTTAAAGCAGACGGTTCCAACGCCTTCGAAGACACCTCTGACCCAGGTGGCCTCTCCAAGGTTGCCTACCAGTACATCGCTGGTGTTATCAAAAATGCCCGCGGTTTTGCTGCAGTAACCAACCCACTGGTTAACTCCTACAAGCGCCTCGTCCCCGGTTACGAAGCCCCTGTTTACGTTGCCTGGTCTGCGTCCAATCGCTCTGCCCTTGTGCGTATCCCTGCCTCGCGCGGCCTTGGAACCAGGGTTGAAATTCGTTGTCCCGATCCAACCTGCAACCCCTACCTTGCTGTGGCCATGATGCTTAACTCCGGTCTTGATGGCATCAAAAATGAGCTGCCAACCTGTGACCCTGTTGACGTTGACATCTTCTCTATGAGCCAGGCGGACAAAGACGCTGCCGGCATCCCATCCATGCCAGGTAGCCTGCGCGAAGCCCTTGACGTGATGATCGAAAACCCCATCGCCAAAGAGACTCTCGGCAACCATATCTTCGAGAAATACGTTGAACTCAAAACAGCTGAGTGGGATTCCTTCCGCGTAGCCGTTACAGATTGGGAACTTGACACCTACCTTGACCTCTACTAAGAGATTGCTGAAGGTAAGTCCCTGAATCAATAAAAAAGCCCAGAGTGAAAACTCTGGGCTTTTTTTGATTCTAATTACCTTGCCTGTCTTCTTCAACCGACAGACAAGGCACAAGTAGCCACTTTCACCACTCACCGCAAAAATGCAAATAACGCATAGTTTTTTTTGCAGGCTTACCCCTTGCGTCTCTGCGGTGGCTATTTTCTTCCCCCATAGCAAACACATTTGAAAATCGGCTAAAAACTCACCCTTCTACCTTCAAAAAAAATGCTCCAAAACAGCTTTATCCATATCTCAGGCATCGGCAAAAAAACAGAGCATAACCTTTGGCAGCAGGGGATAAAAACCTGGAATGCGCTCAAACCGCCCTACCCCGAAGGACTTACCAAAACCATTTTAAACCGCTTGCAAGATGGACTGGACAGACATCCAGAGGACATTCTTAACTCTCCAGATTATCTGTATAAAACATTACCCTCAAACCAGCACTGGCGTCTCTTTCCACGCTTCAGGGATTCCACGGCCTACATCGACATTGAGACCACCGGTACCCACCAAAACTGCACCATCACCACCATTGCCCTATACGACGGTGAGCAGATTCTCACCTTTGTCAACGGCGACAACCTCCATACCTTTCCGGAAGTCCTGAGCCAGTATCAACTTATTGTGACCTATAACGGCAAGAGTTTTGATGTACCGATCATCAAACAATTTTTCAATATTGAAGTCAACCAAGCCCATATCGACCTACGTAGCATCCTGGCGGCAATTGGCCTAAAGGGAGGATTAAAGGGCTGCGAGAAACAACTTGGCATTGACAGGGAAGAACTATCCGGCGTTGATGGCTATGGTGCCGTTTTACTCTGGCGCGACTATGGCCGTTTTAAGAGCAAGGATGTATTGGACACCCTCCTCGCCTACAATATTGCCGATGCGATCAACCTTGAACCATTACTGATCCACGCCTACAACCGCAACCTGCAGGACACCCCATTTTACCCCGAGAAAAGGATTGGCCCCGCAGTCTATCCCCAATCACCCTACACCCCGCACCCCACAGTGGTCGCCAGGGTCAAAAAGATGCTGGCTGATTATTCGCGCCCATACTAACCAGCATGGCTGGCCAAAATGGGCCGACCACAACGGAGCATGAAAATACTCTATGATGGGCCATCCTGGCTTGAGGCCAGAAAACTTTCACATACCCCCCAGGCCCTAAAGCAAATACACCAAAACAGCGCCGCTCTTCTGCTTCACCTGCCTATCCCAGGCAAAATCGAAAACAACCCCATCACGCTTTAAAACAACAAGTTGCGCTTCAACCACATCGGGTAGCACCGCCTTGCCGCCGGGAGAGTGCAAACCCTTACCAGTGATAATACGCACAGTTTTCAACCCCTTAAAGCTACCCATCTGAATAAATTCCACGGCTTTGCGCTCAGCATCAACGGCAATCTCACCATGCAAATCAAGGGTCTCCTGTACCGGCGGATAGCCTTTAATGGATCGCTTTTTCTTGCTGGACCGCGCCTTTTTTTCGTTCAGATACTGCACCATCCCCTCATCAAGGCCAGTATCAGTAAGCAGCTCCGCAAAGCTTGCAGATTCCGGGGTAAAAGGATTGTTTACGTCCAAATGCGGTATCCCGGTTGCACTCATTTTTGATTTCGAATACGTTTTTATTGCCATATCAAACAGTTATATGTTGACCATCTTTAATTTTACTCTTAAATATTCTACTGTACACTGTCTTGTCAAATCGGATAGTATATTTATCGTCACTATATCCCAGTATGCCATAAGGGTGGGAAGACAAAGAATGACTAAAAGACACGGAACAACGGGTATAACACCCCCGTTATCGCCTTAGATAAACTCAACTACCACCCGCTAAAGCAGGTGGGTTAAAAATGCGGACTGAAAGTCCAGCTATACCGGCCACTGCCGGTTTGTTATTCAATATCAAATTGGTCGTTGGGGTCTTTTTCAAAATGGTGTTCAAGATAATCTTTAA
>JAJRUT010000099.1 GCA_024277655.1 Deltaproteobacteria bacterium
GAGGGTAACCACTTCCCCTCCTTGATGGCGTCCATGGCCCTCCTGCGCAGGTCATTGTTATCCATACTAATAAACCACTGCTTGGTGGCTCGGTGGATCACCGGTTTTTTGCAACGCCAGCAATGGGGATAGCTATGATTCAGCTCCGTTTTTGACAGAAGATGCCCACTTGCAAGTAGATCCTCACAGATCACGGGATTTGCATCGCCAATGGTCATACCATTGTACTTCCCGGCCTCTTCGGTGAACACACCGTTATCATCAACGGGGCTAAGCACCTCAAGGTCATAACGAACCCCGGTCATATAATCATCACGCCCATGCCCCGGAGCGGTATGCACGCAACCTGTACCTGTTTCCAGGGTGACATAATCAGCCAAAACAATCCTGGAGGTTCTATCCAGAAACGGATGATCGCATTCCTTGTTTTCAATATCGCGGGCAGATAAAAGACACACCTCACTGTAATCGTCAAAACCAAAGGCCTGCATGGCAGACTCGGAAAGTCCCTGGGCCAGAATATACACCTCACCATTCGCCTCATAGGCTCCATAGTCAAATTTGGGATGAAGTGCCACCGCAACATTGGCCGGAAGCGTCCATGGGGTGGTGGTCCAAATTACAACTGATACTTTTTTACCTTCAAGGGCAGGAATACCAAGATCAGTGGTCACCGGAAATTTCACATAGATTGACGATGAGGTATGATCCGCATACTCAACCTCAGCCTCAGCAAGGGCGGTTACACAGGATGAACACCAGTATACCGGCTTTTTGGCGCGTACCACCGAGCCGTTAGAGAGAAACCGATTAAACTCCCGGGCAATAGCCGCCTCGTAACTATAATTAATAGTTAAATAAGGGTTATCCCAATCACCAAGTACCCCAAATCGTTTAAACTCCTTAGACTGGGTCTTGACCCATTTCCCCGCATATTTACGACATGCCCCGCGAAAAGAGACCTTAGGGATCTCCTTCTTCTTGGCCCCAAGTTCCTTATCGACATTAAGCTCAATGGGTAGCCCATGGCAATCCCAACCAGGCACATATGGCGCCTGAAAACCAAACATCCGTTTTGATTTCAGGATAATATCCTTCAAAATCTTATTGAAGGCATGGCCCATATGCAGATGACCATTGGCGTATGGAGGCCCATCGTGGAGAATATACACGGGTCGATCCTTCGTCGCCTCCATAACCTTGGCATACATCCCCTCTTTTTCCCATTTCTTCAGGTATTCAGGTTCCTTCTGGGTCAAGTTGGCCTTCATTTTAAACTTGGTTTTGGGCAGATTCAGGGTTGATCTGTAATCCATATTACGAGTCTCCAAGACAATCCATTATTTTCGTTCTCTTCACCACAAGGCAGGGGAAAACACCTCAGCCATAGTCCTGCAGGGAGTTTTCTTCTTTGTGGCTTAATAAATTCACAGAAACAGACCATATTAAGTTGACTGTAACCGCCGACAAAATACCAACTTAACCTTATCTTGCAAGGGATATATGCTTAAGGCGAGATAATGTAAGTGATGGAGCACAGCAACCATAAACCAATGCATGCCCTACATTCTTTCTTAAACTTCCTAAAAAATTCCTTTTCATTCCTGCCGGTTCACTCTACTATTTGTAATAACCTTAGGTCGTTACCCTTTTCATTATCCTTCGAGATCTCCATGAAAAAAAAACTCCAAACCCTTGCCATGATCCTTGCCGGTGGACGGGTTGATGAACTCAATGTTCTGACCTGCTACCGACCTAAATCAGCCGTCCCCTTTGGTGGTTTTGCTAGGGTCATCGACTTCCCCCTGTCAAACCTGATGAATTCAGGCCTTGAACAGGTAGCTATACTCAGCCAGTACCGCAGTTTCTCCCTTATTAACCATATTGGCATTGGTGCCGCCTGGGACATGATTGGTCGCTACCGGGGTGTCTCCATCCTGCCGCCGTCAACGGGGTATGGCAACACCTCATGGTATAAGGGCTCTGCCGATGCCGTCTTTCAAAATGCCGATTTTATCGAATACCATGACCCTGAGGAAGTCCTCATTCTCTCCGGAGACCATATTTACAACATGGACTACCAGGATATTATCGCCTATCACCATGAGAAGAATGCCGATCTCACCATAGGCTGCGTTCAGGTTCCCCTTGACCGCGCCCATAGATTCGGACTTGCGGATATCGACAATGAGGATGGCGAGCGGGGGGGGAAAATTTTACAGTACAAGGAAAAACCGGCCAACCCCAAATTCCAATGGGCCTCCATGACCGTTTTTTGTTTTAACCCCAAAACCCTGCGTGAGGTCCTCACCACCAATGCCAGGGAAGACGAGTCCTTTGAATTTGGACGGGATATTATTCCGCGGATGATGTTTGAAAAGAAAAGAGTGTATGGTTATAAATTCCACGGTTATTGGGGCTATAGCCGCACGGTGGAGGAGTATTGGCAGGCCAACATGGATCTTCTTGGCAATGAGCCAAAAATAAAGCTGGAGGATTGGCAGGTTCGCACCAACCTTGAACATCGGGATATACGTGACTGTCAACCCCTCAAGGTCGGTTCAAGTGGTGAAATCAACAACTCCCTGGTCTATAATGGCTGCATTATTGAAGGCCGGGTAGAGAATTCCATTATATTCCCCGGAGTTCACATCAAAAAGGCTGCGGTGGTCAAGGACTCGGTTCTCTTTTTTAATAATATTGTCGGCAAACACAGCCGGCTTGAAAAGGTAATCAGTGACGTCAATGTCACCATTGGCGACTCGGTTAAAATTGGCATACCGGGGCCAACTGCCAGCAAAGAGGTCACCCTGCTTGGCTGGAACAACTACTTCCCGGATCACTCCGAAATCGGCTCTGACTGCACCATATATCCGCAGCTCAGTCCAGAAAGAATACCTGCCAAAATCAACGATGGCGAGGTGGTACGATGAACAAGCTGGACCAACCCCTTGTCCTCATCCTTGCCGGTGGTGTCGGTAGCCGTTTAAACAATCTGGTTCACACCAGAGCCAAACCTGCCGTGCCCTTTGGTGGCATCTACCGCATCATTGATTTTAGTCTGTCAAACGTAATGAACTCCGGCATGACCCAGGTTGGCGTCCTGACCCAGTACAAACCCCTAAGCCTTATGCGCCATCTTGGCACCGGTGAGGCCTGGGATCTAGCCGGACGTACCCGTGGAATCAAAATCCTTCCTCCCCGCACCGGCTCACAGGATTCAGACTGGTATAAGGGTACCGCCGATGCCGTGCGCCAAAACATTGATTTTATCAAGGCCCATCCAGCCAAGGAAACAATTATTTTATCAGGCGACCATATCTACCGGATGGACTTTGCTGATATGCGGGGCTTCCATCGGCGTAAAAAGGCTGATATTACCATCGGCATGATGGTGGTGCCTAAAGAAGATATTCATCAATTTGGGGCAGGCATTACCAACAAGGACAGCCGGATCATTGAATGGGAAGAAAAACCCAAAGTCCCTAGGACGAACCTTGCCTCCATGGGAATCTATATCTTTGACACCGAGTATCTTTTGAACCTGCTGGAGGAGGATCGCAAGGAGGTTGATTTCGGCATGCACCTGATCCCAAAGGCCATTGAACGGGATGATGTCTTCGCTTACCCCTTCCACGATTACTGGCGGGATGTCGGCACCATCCAATCCTACTGGCAGGCAAATATGGATCTCCTTGACGAAGATTCAGGGATTGCCCCAGAGACATGGGGGATCCGCCCCAATACCGACTCAAGCAATACCGGAGTTGCCGACTACCCCCCTGCACGCTTTGTCGCCGGCTCAAAATGTCAAAAATCCATGATCTCAGCCGGATGTGTTATCGAAGGGGAGGTGTACAACTCAGTGCTCGCACCTGGAGTGCGGGTGAAAAAAGGAGCTATTGTCCGTGACTCCATCCTCTTTCACAACGTTGTTGTCGGCGAAAAAAGCCAGATAGATCTTGCTGTCATTGATAAACGTTGCCATATTGGCAACGAATCCATTGTTGGGCATGGGGATGATAAGGATACGCTGAATGTTGACTTCCCGAGCCATCTGTACAACGGAATTACTCTGATCAGCAAAGACTGCCGCATTCCGGCAGATTATACCATTGGCAGAAACTGCATTATCAGCCTGAGGGCCACTGAGGACCATTTCCCAGCAAAGAAACTAAATTCTGGAGAGACGGTTTACGTGGAGTAACGAAATTACAACAGGTGGATAAATACCACAGCACCACTTGCCCAGGAAAACAATACATAGAAGGCCACCCTCTTCTTGTACGGGTAGTTAAAATCGCAGAGGCGAAACATAACCATGGCAATAAAAATACCCAGATAAGGCACGAAGATCACAGGAATAAAGTCGAGCCAGGAATTTTTCATATAACCCCAGCCAAAAAACAGCGACCCCACACTAAGAAGAGTAACAGCAAGCAAACTAAGCTCAAGGACGATCCTGGACAACATAAACATTATCCCATAGGATTTGAGTTGCTCGAGAATAACCGTCAAAAAGACAAGTAAACAACCAATAACAACAATCCACCCATAAACAGACAGGGGAAGAGTCTGGACATTCTCTATCCCTCCAAGGTAGGAACCAACTAGATCCAGAGACTGGGAAACGGCCCATAAATATAAGGCCAGAGCTATGAGCAGATGAATAAAGAACATAATATCTGTTGCGAAGACCTAATAATGACTATCTACAAAACCGATGGCCCGATCCAGTGAATGGAGAAAGGCAAATCCCCTACCCGGCTCTTCCAGTTCGGCCGCCTTTACCACCGTATCAAACACATGGTCCGTCTCCTCCTGGCGAACAATGATAAGAAGAACCTCTTTTTCAGGCTTAATAAACCTACCAAGAATACCTATTTTCTCGCGCACTCCACGACCACGCCCATAATAGATAGTTGCCCCCTCGGCTCCGGCATCGAGAGCAGCATCCACCACAGCATCAGCTTGACCACGTTGAACTACACAGGTGATTAAATTGGGTTTTTCAGTCATATACAGATCCTTTTTGTGTAAGAGGAAATCACAGCAAAATCAAACTAACTAAAATAATTGCAGAGACGACTCCACAATGTTTTGGACTCTTTTACCCTTGCGGGTACCGCCTCCTTATCATACAAACCTGCTGGTAAGAAAATCAAGAAAAGAACAGTAACGCTCTCCGGCAGAGAAGAAAACGCCTCTGTTTTTCAGCCGTATCCGCTTAGAACTTTGCTAAACATTGACCCCTTGCATATAGCGAAAACTTCAAAATCCCAACTGGACACTACTGACTATTTTTAGAAGAAATTACAGGGAACTAGCGGTAAGATCGCTTTTTTTCGGCCACATCGTGGTCAATTTTTTTAAGCTCTTCGAGGGTTGTTTCAAGATATGTTATAGTTCTTTTTTGTTTTTTGATGGTTGCGCGGAGCATATCATTATCATCTTGCAACCGGGGCACCGCCTCCCCCCCCTTCCGCAGGTCAAGCAAAAGGCTGAAAACATCCTGCCAGCGCTGGATAACAACACCGCCCAGCAGAGAAGGGTCAAGCTCAACAGCATGATCGAGTGCCAGTGAAGCCGCAAAAAAGTTCTGGTTAGGATTAACCCGGTTCATGTGCAAAGCAACAAGAGCGAGATAGGCATCACGTTTAACTGTGGCATTTTCAACCTCAAGGATAATATCCTCCTGGGTCGCAATTGCCGCCGGATACGCGTAAGCATCTAATTCAGAATCCACTACAAAAAAAGGATGTTGACTAACATGGACATGTCCGGGTGCAGGACTCTCCATTACTGGAGAAGACACTGCTTGCTCTAGAGAAGAAACAGTAACAGGATAAGAGGCCGGCACTAAAGGAGAGTCCACCTTTACCCCCAAAGCACAACCAACATTACAGAAATAAAGGGCACAAATCACAGGAACAGTATATTTCGAAAACATTTCCACCTCCCCACCCTGCCATCTAAACATAAAACTAAAAATCAGCCCGAACCACGACCATCGACAACCAGAGCCGAGCCTGAAATCTTCTTAGCTGCTTCTTTTAATTCAGCAGCAATCTCCCCAACCTGAACATGGTTAATGAGTCGCCGCCTCTCGTTGGTGACCATCGCCGCAGAAAGTGAGGCAATGGGAAAATGCTGCACAGTCCCCTGCCTGCTCTTGGCCTGAACATACCCATTGTCCAAGTCCTCTTCAGAATAAAATTCTACAATACGTTCATCAAACCGATCAAGAACACTCTGGCATAAATCCATAACGCCATTACGCTTACAAATCAAAACAAAGTCATCACCCCCAATATAACCGGCAAAGTCGCCCTCCTCACCATTCACAACAACGGCCTCCCGTAATACATCAGCTGCCATCTTGATGACCTTATTGCCCTTGGAGTAACCATAACGATCATTATACGCCTTAAAATGATCAATATCAAACAGACAAAACGTCACCGGTTTACCAACGGCCAAACGGGCGGATAATACCCGATCAATGGCAACACCACCAGGAAGACCTGTCAGAGGACTCGCATCACGATACGAGGCCTCAAGCACCTTTAAGCGCCTGCTCATCTTGGTAAAGGCAAGGGCCAAATCACCAATTTCATCACCACTATCCACCTGGACTATATGGTCAAAATCACCCTCGGCAATAAGCTCGGTGGCCCGGGTCAACTGACGAATAGGGGTGACAATTGAGCGTGTAACCCAATACGCCGCAACCAGAGCAAAGAACAAGCCAACCCAGCAAACAACAAGAGCCACCCGGAAAGAGTTATCACTCAACTGGGCCGAAAGTCGTGTTTTTCTATTCTGATCCGCAATAGCATTGCGGCGAAAAGCACCAATTTGCTCTAATAATTTTTCCTGGAGCAAGCGAAGTTCATCCTCTGTCTCTGCAGGAGCGACAGTTTCTCCAGGCGTGATATATTGGTTGATCAAAAACTGCTGATACCGTTTTTGCAGAGTAATGAGAAAATCAGTATCAAGTCCCCGCTCTTCGGGTAAAGATTCCAAAACCTGAATCCTTTTCTGAAAAACAATTGATTGCTCGTGGAACAACCTTAATATTTCAGGGCTTTTCAGAATTGCATACCTCTTGGCATATAACTCCTGACCCCAGACATCATCCACAAGCCCAGTAGTCTGTTTAATAATCGGCAGATCGGTCTGGACAATGGATCCAGTCAACTTATTTAAGGTGTTAAAACCTAAGAGAGAGAGCCCAACAAAAAGAACCAGCAGGAAGAATATGGGGAAGTAACCCAAGAGAAGCTTGCGAACAATATCAAGGCGGAAAAAATAGATACCGATCCGCTGCCAAACCGTAAATTCGGCAATACTATCGACCTCAGGCGGAGGTGTAACATTAGGTTGTTTCGGATTACGTACCAGCACTCCCCCCCCTTGAGACAAAATAGAGCGCACTGGTAAAAACACACCCGGAAGCAACCGGACTTCGGCAACAAAACTTGACGCCTCTGTTTTCTGGTTATTTCTCCACCGACCAAATACTTTTCATGCTACTGCCCGTGAAAAAACTGCCCCTGCGACACAACCCCAGCCCTGATGCCCCGACTACCCCATGCAATCATCAAACAAGGCTAAAACTTTCTTTGTCTCTAACTACGCGATAAACTTTTAACCAGAAAGCTATACCACTTCCTGTTTTTTTGCAAAGGACTTTTTCACATTTCCTGCTAAACAATAGAGCCTAGCAGACTGCCTATCTTTGAGAAAAATAGCAAAACCCGCCAGGCCTATATAAACCAAGCAGGGGGTGCATAACAGCATAACGGTGTCATTGGCTTATCTGTCAAGTTTTTTTGCGGTAGATCGGCACCTAAGATCAGCACGCCACCAGTTCTCATGAATCAAAAATAGGCACTGATGGGAATAGTGATGGGTCGGTGTGGGGGATGAACCTGCACCCAGAGAAACGAATCATAAAATCCTGATTCACATTTAGCTCAAGATACGTAATTTCTCCAGGTAACGCCAGACTACGAACCCGATTCTTCCTGTCAAGTAGCACACCCACAGCACCAGCAAGGGAACTATTGCCAATGGGTTTAAAAACCTCGAGAGGCAGGTCAGGCATCATCCCGAGGGTAATGGCCGACTTTGGGTTGATATGTTTACCAAAAGAGCCGGCAATATAAATTGCTTGCAGATCCTTGAAATCAACTCCCACCTGCCCGGTGATTGTGGTCAAAATGGCATACATAGCCGCCTTTGAGCGCATCATGGCATCAAGATCAAGTTGCGAAAAGACAACGGCTTCACCCCCATGGGCATCTTCCCCTGCAACCAGAGTAAAACAAACCCCATCATCAGTCTCAATAAGATTATGCCCCATTTTCTGCCGGTTAAATTTGCCTTGAATATCAATGATCCTAGAGAGATACAAGGATGCGGCCAAATCAATAATACCGGAGCCGCACAGCCCCTTTGCCTTCTCGCCATCAATCGTGGCATAGTCAATATCACCATCATCAAGCCACACCTTTTCCACCGCACCAGGGGCCGCCCGCATCCCCATTTTGGCAATTCCTCCCTCAAGAGCCGGGCCTGCAGCTCCGGCGCAGGCAATCAACCAGTCCTTATTACCAACCACAACCTCAGCATTCGTACCAACATCAATAAGCATGGTTGTCTCTGGTTTTTCGGCCATGCCACTGGCAATAATCCCCGAAATCAGATCCCCACCAAAATAACTGCCAACACTGGGCATAATCCACACCGGGGCATAGGGATGCAAAACCAGAGCTAGTGATGAGGCATGTAGTGTATCCAGACTGTTGACCAACGGGATATAAGGCTCCCGGCACAGGGATGCCGGGTCGACCCCAAGAAGAAGATGTACCATGGTGGTATTACCGGAGATGGACAAGGCGCGAATGTCTGTCTCAGTAAGATAACTACCAGCAACCAGATCAGCCAACAAATTATTAATGGTTTGAGCCACCGTTTCCTGTAAAAGACTTAGGCCCCCTGGGGTAGCTGAAAAATGAATCCTGGTGAGAATATCCGTACCAAATTCAATCTGACCGTTAGGACGATTGGCCTCAGCCAAAATATCGCCCGTGAGCAAATCAACCAGTGAGGCCTCAAGATGCGTGGTTCCAAGATCAAGAGCCATAGCAACCAACACCTTTGGTGCCACTTTAAAAAAATCAATTAACTCATAATAATCACCCATATCATTGACAAGAGCCACGCCATGAAAGCATGCGGCGCGAAACTTCCGACTCAAATCACCCAAACAGCCAACTGGCACTCGCAGTGGAGAAAATCCTTTTTGGATGACATTTTTCCTTATTCGATCTATATCTCCTGTGTTATCGTGCAGGCTAGGCGGTGGGCATTGAATTGCCACGAGACGTACTATTGAAGTCATAAGATTAGGCATAGCAAAAGATTAATTTCCAAAACGGCAATAAATACCGTGACACGCCAGCGACTTTACCAGATTAGCAAATAGACAGCCATGAAAGAAATTTTAGCCATCATGATGGGCGGGGCCTTCGGAGCTACCAGTCGGCATTTAGTAAATATGTGGATTCAACGCCTTGCCCAGGGGACTTTCCCCTGCGGGACGATGACAGTGAACCTCCTTGGCTCCTTTTTTATTGGCCTGTGCGGCGCCTTACTCGAGCATTATAAGGTTGCAGCCGAGTACCGCCTGTTTTTACTCACCGGCTTCTTTGGCTCCTTTACGACATTTTCCACCTTTGCCAGGGAGAAGGCAGAACTACTAAAAATTGGTGAGGTCAAGACTGCCATAAGCTACCTGCTTATCAGCAATATCCTTGGCGTCCTTCTTGTCTTTGCCGGTTACCTCCTGGCAAAACAAATCATTCATATCAATAACTAGCCCTACTGATGAACCTCCTCGACCGCTATATTTTCAAACAATTTCTCTGGAACTTTGTCCTTGTCCTCAGCGGCTTATTATCACTCTACCTGCTCATTGATTTTTTTGAAAAGGTCGACAACTTCACCGACAAGGGCAAGACGGTGGGCTATGCTCTGCAGTTTTTTATCCTGAAAATTCCAGATATCTACTTTCAACTCTCTCCGGTCTGTATCCTTCTTGCCGGAATTGTCACTTTGGGAATTTTAAACCAGAATAAGGAGGCAGTGGCCCTTAATGCCGGCGGAATAAGCTTTGTCAGGATTATCACCCCCATCATCCTGTCAGCCATAGTCATCACACTGGGCACCATTGCTATGGCCCAGTGGCTCCTACCAATCACCGCCACCAGGGCCAACAAGATCTGGGAAGGAGAGATTCGCCATCGCACAACCGAGGGCATTATCCGCAATCAAAACATTTTTTACCACGGCAAAAATGGCGTTTACACCTTCAAAAACAACAACGACCACTCTGTTTTTAAAAATTTTCTCTATACCAGTTGGGATGAAGAACGTCACCTAACCCTCTTTCTCAGTGCCGAGCAGGCCACCTATGACAAAAAAGGCTGGCACCTCATAAATGGCATCAAAAAAACACGATCTGCAGGCAGTGATTTTGCCATTGTTATGTTTGACCACTTAAGTGTTGACCTGGATGCCACCCCCGCAGACTTTTACACCCCGGCCTTTCGCCCGGAAGAGCACCCCCTCTCCGAGCTATGGCAACGTTCACGGGACAATTCTACCCAAGCACCAGCCATGTTACGGGAACTCCACGCCAGATTTTCCTTTATTTTCCTTGGCATTCCCCTCCTTCTATTTGCTATCCCTATCACAACCCATATCCATAATAAATGGGGCCGGGATCTCACCGTAGCGGTGCCCTTTAGCTGTGGGCTGGCCTTTATGGTGTGGGGCATCTGGTCAACCCTACAATCCATGAGTAAACTGGCCCTCATTTCCCCCCAGGTCGGTTCCTGGAGTGTCCACCTGATTGCCACAGGAATCGCCTTCTTCTGGATTAAACGCCAAAACAGCCACGGAGCCTAGACCAGTGGGAATATCATCACAAGATCTTAAAATCATAACTACTCTGGCAGACTCAGCGCAGGTTGGTATCGTGGGGGTTCCTCCCTTGAAGGCTATTAAGGCCATCGGCACCAGAACCATCCTCGACCTGGATGAGGCCATCGTTAAACAAAACATAGAAGAAACCATCCTCTATCTGCCAAGGGTGTACTGCGCCATCTTACGCACCGTGATGCTCAATGGACTTCACCTTGATCTCGATGCCATAATAATCGATGTGGGGCCCGGGAAATGTGACGCCGCTAGGCATGTAGCAACAATACTGAGCGACAAACTAAAAATCCCGATTATTCAAACCAGAAATAACGATCAGCAGAACTTTGGCACACCCCTCTGCGAGGCAAAAATGCCACTCATGGACAAGATGCAAGCCATCTGCACAGGAGTTCAGAGGCCGACCACCCACGATAACCATAAACCATGTGTCCCAACGGCAGGGTTCTGGGGCGTACCCCCCAGAGATTTCTCTATCCTGCGTTATTTCCCTGACACCACCCATGTCTTCGGCTGGGCGCGGTGCATGGAAAATAAAACCCCGGATAATTGGCAGCTTGAAACCATGACGGATAACGCTATCCCCACCATCTTTTTTGGCCAATCATTCTGCGCCAAGACCGCCATGGCCAAACATTTGGCAGCACGTCACCCCAAAGGCCTTTTTCTTGACAGTGATGTCACCACCGGCAACTCAACCAGGGCAAAGGTCCAGGCCTTTCTCGAACTCAGCGGGGTAAGCTAATGCTCCTTGCTGATTTCGGTACAACCTATTCAAAATTTATTAACCTTGCGGACGATGCAAAACCGTTTATTCAGGAAACAAAAACGCTAGGTAAAGAATTGCAGATTGATGTGGCCACAGGTCATAATGGCAAACGGTTCTGTACAACCTATGTCAACGAACTCACAGCCCTTGCCAAAGGAGGAGAGTCCTTGATTGGGGCAGAATCATTCACCCTCCTAGATTGCGGCAGCCGGGATATAAAATACATTCGTTACGAAAACAACACCCTGGCCGATATGGGCTGGAACGCTGAGTGTGGAGCCTCCATGGGCTTTACCATCGAACTACTAGAACGTTATTATGAGATTGACTTTAGTAGCCTCACACCACCTGCGACCTGTTTTTCCATCACCTGCGGCGTCCTTGGCATGAGCCACATCTTTGATGAAATTACCACAGGGATAAGCGCCACCGATGCCGTGGCTAAATTTGTCAAATCCATCGCCATCAATGCCTATAGGTTTGCCGGTGAGCCAAAAACCATCCATCTCTCCGGTGGCCTCTGCGACAACCCCCTCTTCACCGCCTCCTTCCCCTGTGAGGTAGTCCCCTTGGGTCGATACGTCCTACTGGAGGGAATTCGTAGAATAACCGAGGAGCAGGCATGAAAGAACAGGCCCCACTAAATTGCTTTAAGTGCCGCCATCTTTTTATCACCCACAAGCCCGAGCACCCTTACGGCTGTCACGCCATGGGCTTTAAGTCAAAACAGATCCCAAGCCTTGTGGTCAAACGGGATTCAGGGATGGATTGTCAGTTGTTTTCAGCAAAATAGATCTTAGCTATTAGATGACAATTACCTAGTCCGGTCGATGACAATTACCTTGTCCGGTTCAACTTGGTATATTCAGAACTTAAATAAATCCATAAAAGGAGGTTTTAAGTGTCTGGTAAGCCAATAAATTCTGAACAGGTAAAGGTA
>JAJRUT010000100.1 GCA_024277655.1 Deltaproteobacteria bacterium
TCAGGATCAACTAAAATTCACCGAAAAATCAAAGCAATACTCAGTCGCAGAGCGCACACTTGCACGTACCTACGCCAAGTGGGAATCCGCCCAGGAAAAGCTTGAAGAGATGAAAACAAAGCTCTAATTCCACTCCCCCCCCCTAAGCTCAAGAAAAATTTGAACTTTTTAATAAATCTGGTACAGTGGCCCCATTAACTGAATGACCATTCAGTTAATGACAACTATTCATCCAACTTATTTGCCCTTGGCAATATTCTTTAAGGAGAGAAAAATGCAAAAGCTCTTAAAAAACGCGGTTATTACTTTAGGCACCTGCGCCCTGCTTGCAGGTGGATCAGTTGCCGCCATGGCCTCCGGTCATGGCGGAGGACACGGTGATGGCCATGCCACAAGCAATGCCACACCAAACTCCACTATTAAAAAGGTTATTGAAGGTAACGATGCCTTCAAACATAGCCACGATCGTTCCCATTTTGAACCATTTCAAACCGGTCAGGTTCCGAACTTAACGGTCATCACCTGCGCCGACTCCAGGGTTCACACCCAACTCTTTGGTTTTGAGGCTGATAACAATATATTTATCATCCGCAACGTCGGTAATCAGATAGAAAACTCTGAGGGTTCTGTGGATTACGGCATTTACCACCTGCCCACCAAGGTTCTTATGATTATGGGTCATTCAAGTTGCGGTGCTGTAAAGGCTGCCATGGGCGATTACTCAGGTGAATCCACCGGTATTATTGCTGAACTTGACACCTTAAAGCCAGTTATGGACATGGACGATGGTGAAGGTCCTTTTAATGACCGTTGGGCCAAGAATGTTGAGCGCAACGTTGACCTGCAAGTGGCCCACGCCCTGGAACTCTACAAGGACAAGGTTGAAGCCGGTGAACTTGCTGTGGTTGGTGCTGTTTACGACTTCAATGATCTCTGGGGCAAGGGACGTGGATCTCTGGTTGTGGTAAATATTAACGGCGAAAACAACGTCAATAAAATCATGAACCACCCGGTACTAAATGAACTTTCCAGGGCAGAGGTCGTCACCCACGTTGGTTCCCGCACTAAATAAGCACCGACTGGAACAAAACAGGTAAAATCAATCACCCCAGAATCTCTCGGAAAAACACAGCCGTATTCTTCCTGTGGGTTATGTGGATTCTGTGGCAAAAAAGAACTCTTTGTTTTTCAACAGCTCTTAGTTCATTCTGTTCCATAAAAAAACCGTACCGGACAAGAATCATTGTCCGGTACGGTTTTTTTATGGGTTCGCTTGAGCAAAGATGTGGCATTATTACCGCCTCTGCACTACTCTCAGTATGAGTTTATAATGAACAATCACCTTGCCATTCAGCCCTCAAAACATCATGCTCCCAGCCAGCCATATCGAAATGCGTACGCGCGAGGAACGCACCCTGTCAACCTTTGGCTTTCTCAGCAAAAATTCCAAGGGGCGCAAGAGAACGGAGTCATCCTGCCCAAACCGTCTGCCCTTTCAGCGAGATCGGGATCGTATTGTTCACTCCAAAACCTTTCGTAGACTCACTCATAAAACCCAGGTCTTCCTCGCCCCAACCGGCGACCATTATCGCACCCGTTTGACCCACGCCCTTGAAGTATCGCAAATCAGCCGCACCATCGGTGTGGCTCTTGGTCTAAATGAACATCTGATTGAGGCCATTGCCCTTGGTCACGACCTTGGTCACACCCCCTTTGGTCATGCCGGGGAATCGGTCTTAAACGAACTTAATCCGGATGGCTTCCGCCATTACGAGCAATCCCTGCGGGTCGTTGATCTTCTCGAAAAAAAGGGACTGGGGTTGAATCTCACCCACGAGGTGCGAGACGGGATTGTCCATCACTCCAAAGGGTTAAAAGAACTACTCCCCCTGGACACCAGTGGTCTACCCGAGACTTTGGAGGGACAGGTGGTGCGAATTTCAGATATTATAGCCTACGTCAACCATGACCTTGATGATGCCATGCGCGCCGGAATCATTACCGCCCACCCCGAGCTCACCACAATCTTCACTACCCTCGGTGACCACAACTCCCACCGCATCGCCACCATGGTTAATGATATTATTAGCGAAACCAGAACCCGTAACGATGGCTCCCTCACAATGACTCCAGCCATCCTTGATGCCACCACAATACTCAGGCTCTTTCTCTACAAAAAGGTGTACCGCACAAGTCGTGTCCACGATGATTTCAAAAAAGCGATGAAAATTTTAAGAGAACTCTATCAATTTTTCATGGAAGAGGATATTAAACTTCCGTCAGGTGAAGTATGGGGCTCTGACATTGCATATCCGCGAGAGACCTCCCGTCACCGCAAAGTAACTGATTTTATCGCCGGCATGACTGACCGTTATGCCCTTGATCTGTATACCAATCTATTCTTTCCCAAACCCTGGAGCGTTGTATAAGTAATGGAAAACACTACACATAAAGATTCTGGTCAACATAACGCAGCACAAACCGAACTGGCAAAAAGCTATGAGTTCAAGTCAGTTGAAAAAAAATGGTACGACCAGTGGCTTTGCGACGAGCAATTTGCCGCCAAAATGAACCCCGATGCCGAGTCTTTTTCCATTGTTATCCCGCCACCCAATGTCACCGGTGTCCTCCATGTTGGTCACGCCCTAAACAATACCCTGCAGGATGTTCTTGTCCGTTACAAACGGATGATGGGTTTTAATACCCTCTGGGTTCCCGGCACCGATCATGCTGGTATCGCCACCCAGAATGTCGTTGAACGGCAACTGGCCGAGGAAGGCAAGAGTCGCCATGATCTTGGCCGTGAGGCTTTTATAAAAAAGGTGTGGAAGTGGAAGGAGGATAAGGGCGGCACCATCATTAACCAGCTCAAACACCTGGGTAGTTCCTGCGACTGGGAACGGGAACGGTTCACTATGGATAAGGGGTTATCCAAGGCCGTGCGCACCGTCTTTGTCAAACTGTACAAGGAGGGATTGATTTATCGGGGTGATTATATTGTTAATTGGTGCCCCCGCTGTCACACCGCCCTGTCCGATGACGAGGTGGAACATGAGGATAAAAAAGGTGCTCTATATCATATTAAATACCCGTACGCCGATGGCTCGGGGCATGTGGTTGTTGCCACAACGCGGCCTGAAACCATGCTTGGCGATAGCGGGGTTGCCGTCCATCCAAGCGACGAGCGCTACACAGACCTTGCTGATATAGGCGTGAAGCTACCCCTTACCGACCGCATCCTGCCTGTTGTTTTCGATCACCATGTGCAGACCGATTTTGGCACCGGGGCCTTAAAGGTTACCCCAGCCCATGACCGGGATGATTATGAAATTGGCATACGCCATAACCTTGAAATTATTAAAGTTATGGATGATTCAGGCAAGATGAACGACAAGGCCGGCCCCTACTGCGGGCTTGACCGTTTTGCGGCTCGTAAACAGATCGTCGCCGACCTTAAAGAGCAGGGGTACCTGGTTGAAATTGAGGACTACGATCACGCCGTTGGCCATTGTTACCGCTGTCATACCGTGGTTGAGGCCACCACCTCCCTACAATGGTTTGTCTCTGTAAAGCCGTTGGCTGACCGGGCAGTTAAGGCCGTGCAAGATGGGGAGATCAACATCCACCCCAAATCATGGGACAATACCTTTTACGCCTGGATGGACAATATCCGCGACTGGTGTATTTCCCGGCAGATCTGGTGGGGCCATCAGATCCCGGCCTGGAGTTGTGAAAGCTGTGGAGAAATGATCGTTGAAGAAACGGATCCTGACCACTGCCCCAAATGTCAGTCAAATAAACTCGTCCAGGAAACCGATGTCCTCGACACCTGGTTTTCCTCGGCCCTCTGGCCATTCTCCACCCTTGGCTGGCCTGAAAAAACAGACGAATTAAAATTCTTCTACCCCACCTCCGTTCTCATCACAAGCTTTGACATCCTCTTCTTCTGGGTGGCGCGGATGATGATGATGGGGCTACATTTTATGGATGAAGTGCCCTTTAAGGACGTATACCTCCATGCCCTGGTGCGGGATAAGCACGGCAAGAAGATGTCAAAGTCAACCGGTAACGTCCTTGACCCACTGGCGGTGATTGACGAGTATGGCACCGATGCCCTGCGTTACACCATGGTGGCCTTTGCCGCCCAGGGTCGCGATATACGCCTTTCAGAGGAACGAATTGAGGGGTATCGCAACTTTATGAACAAGATCTGGAACGCCGCCCGTTTTTGCCTGATGCACATCAGTGACAACGATAGGCCGAACCCCAGCGATATTGACCCGCAAGACCTAAAACTTGAGCACCAGTGGATATTAAGCCGCCTCAATCAGGCCATCACCGATGTCCACAGTTCCTACGATGATTTTCGCTTTAACGATACAGCGTCCGTGATCTATCAGTTTATCTGGCATGAGTTCTGTGACTGGTACCTGGAACTGACAAAGTCTGATCTGTACGGCGAGGACGAAGAGGCCAAAGCCCAGGCGCAAATGGTACTCTTCACGGTTCTTGAACAGAGTCTACTCCTGATGCATCCAGTGGCACCATTTATCACAGAAGAAATCTGGCATAGCCTCCCAGGAGAGCGCTCCTCTATAATGGCCGAGCAATACCCCCTACCCCAAACAGGGTGGCAAAACCATGAAGCCGAGGAGTCCATTGACCTGCTTATGGGTATTGTTGGTGGAATCCGTAATATCAGAAGTGAAATGCAGATCCACCCCTCAGCCGAGATTGACGCCTTTATCATCTGTGCTGACGCCACAAAGGCTGGGCAGATAAACACACAAAACAAATCCATCCGGAGCCTGACCCGCCTGGCAAACCTTGCCGTGCAGACAGCCGGCGCAGTACCCGAAGACGCGGCAAGCTACATCTTTGGCGATCTTGAAATCTATATTCCCCTCAAAGGTCTTATTGATGTGGAAAAGGAACTAAAGAAGCTTGCAAAGAACAAACAAAAGATCGAAAAACAGTTCAAGCA
>JAJRUT010000101.1 GCA_024277655.1 Deltaproteobacteria bacterium
CGAGGGGCACAGATGCAAGATTATCTACAACCTCTATGGAGATATCCCTATCCAGCCTCTCCTGTTCAACCGCCACCAAGGAACACTCAAGGAGCTTGGCAAAAGTGGTAAGACCCATCTGGGGCGTAAGGGGCTTACCATAACTAAGTAGGTCATTGAGTATCACCTCAAGGCGCAATGATTGATCCCTGGCGATACTAGCAAGCTCATAAAAGGCAGGATTCACATCGCCCAGTTCCTGTTCAATGGTTCGGATATTCATCTTGATGGAGGATAACGGGTTCCGCATCTCATGGGCGATACTTGCCGTAAGCTCACCGATCCTTGCCAGTGAAGCCGTTTGCGCCAAGGCCCGTTCAATCTCATTTTTACGCAACACCTGCTCTGTCTTTTTGCGTTCAGTAATATCATTTGCCACACAAATCAGAGCAACAATCTCATCGTCCCCCCCTCGCATCACTGAACCAGCAAAAAGTACGGGAAGGCGGATACCATCTGCCGTTTCCAAGCAGACCTCAAGATTTGCCACATCCCGCCCTTTAAGCAGGGGGGCAATAACCTCATCACAAAACAGATCCTGCACATCATCACAGATCAGATCAACCACCTCTGAGCCAAGCAGGTCATCCTCAGCACGATCAAGCAAAACGGTACTCATGGTGTTGACCTTGGAGATATGAAGGTCAGGAGTCAGGACAAAAAGACAACCAGACATGTTCTTTATGATGCTATCCACATAGTCCCTGGAAACCATAGAATCCTTCAACTCCTGGGTCATGTCCCAGAAAGAAAAGGCCAGCTTGTTTATTTCATCGCTCTCACTGCCAAACTGGGGGCGGGAAATATCCCTGTTGCGAGCAAAAGATTGCACCATTTCCTGCACCCTGGCCAGCGGCTCAATGAGCTGCCTGCTGGAAAACCAGTGGCTCATAAGGATCGCGCTCATAAGGACGACAAAGAAGAGAACTCCAAGGAACACAGTATGGGTCTGGGCCCTATGCCGCTGGGCCTCTATTTCAACCTCCACCTGTTTGGTGAAATAGGCGGCGACATGACGCAGGTCATTCAGAATACCTGTCTGCATCCGCCCTAACTTCTGCACCTTCTTATGAAGACCAATAGAAGTCTCTATGGCCTGCGTGCTTAAATATACTTCGGCAGCAAGGTTGGCAAATTCATTATAACGCCCCAACAAATCATGAATCCCAAGCCGCCTGCCATCGACAACAATTTCATCTGCCGAAATATTTGCCATGGCCTCAAACAGTTCAACCACACGACTACTTAAACGATTGCCCAATACAGCCTGCTCAGCCTCACCCGTGAGAAAGGCATTTTCATATTTTTCGATTTGCTCCTTATAGGCCCGCAACGCCTTATCACTTAGTAGGGCCAAGGGCATTTCAACATTTTGCAAATGAGTCAAACGGGTAACCTGGTGACTATTGGCATAAAAGCTGGACATGGTGGCAATAAAATAACCAACCAAAGCAATAAGCACACAGACCCACACCTTATTGCGAATACTGCCACTACCACGCAAAAATTCAGCAACCCCCTGTTGCATTGTCTGGAGAAAAGCCATAACGCCCTGTTTAAATCCTATCTACTGGTTGCGTTCGTAAAAACAATAGGTATTGCGGCCCTTACCCTTGGCCATATACATGGCCTGATCGGCCTTGTTAATAAGCTGACTGGCATCCTCAGCATGTTGAGGAAAGAGACTTATACCTATACTAACCCCCAAAGTACAGGATATTTCATCATAGACAAAGGGAACACCTAGTGTCTGGATGATGTTTTTAGCAATCCCCTCAACCGCCAGATTGTCCCTGACCCCAGTCAAAATAATCGTAAATTCATCCCCCCCCATGCGCGACACCGTATCGGCAGAGCGAACCATTTTTTTCAGACGAGTAGCAACATCCCTCAATACCAGATCACCAACCTCGTGTCCTAACGTATCGTTGATGGGCTTAAACTTATCCAAATCCAGAAAGAGCAGAGCAAACTTTGTCTTACCCCGCGCGGCTTCATGGGCAGCAAGTTCAAGGCGATCAAAAAAGAGATGGCGGTTGGCGAGTCCGGTGAGTGCATCATAGAGGGCCATCTGCTTGAGCTTATGCTCAGCTTCCTTCATCTCGGTGATATCATTTAAGACACAGACCAGTCCCACCACCTCACCGACCTCATTCTCCATGGTTGAAGCCGAAAAATGGGCCTGGAAAACCAGACCACCCTGATGCCTGCAGTCAAGCTCGACATTCCGACAATCCCAGTTATCTGGATAACTCACACCATGCAGGGGATTATTCAGCGGATCATCAAAGAGAATCGTTGCCTTTTGACCAATCAAGCCCTCTTCGGCATAACCAAAAAGATCAAGGGTTTGCTGATTCACCTTCCGAATAAGACCATCGGGGCCAACCACAACCAAACCACCGGACATATTCCGAATAATATTTTCCACATATTTTTTTGAGACGGTGGTGGCCTTTAAGTCTTGGGTCATCTCCCAGAAGGCCGAGGCCAGCATTTCCACTTCATCCGAAGGATTAATATCGGCAGGTTCAACGACATCATGGGATGCCGCGAACCGTTTAATATTATCCCTAATGGCCGTCAAGGGGTTAACCAGAAGACGGGTCGCAATTTTTTCAGTAATTATCGCCACACAGAAAATAACCAGAAAAAAGAGAAAACCCAGAAAAAAAGTGGCATGGAGACTTTTGGCCTTATTCCTCTGAATTTCCTGAATAAAGCCCGAGGACAGCCTCTCATTAAGAGAGCTGAAGCGCCCAAGTAGATCCTGCTGCAACTGACCATGCTTCTGTATTTCTTTTTGTATTGCCGGAGTAAGTTCCTCGCCCTTGCTGAGCAAGGGGTCAACAGCCTCGGCACACTCACGGAGTAGTTCATAATCATTTTTAAGAGATTCGAGTTCACTTAACCTAAAAGAAAGATCTGGCCTAGAACGCACCAACTCCTCTAACTGCTCAAACTTATTCATAAAACGGAATTTAAGACTATTCAGCTCCCCTGAAATTTCTTCCTCACCGGTGAGAAAAGCATCCTCGTGGCTATCAACCTGGTTCTTAAAGAGATGCACAAGATCAGCACTCAACGAGACCATGGGGAACCATGTGTCCTCAAGACGGGACAAACGGTTATACTGCACCATATTCAGATAAAAACTGGCGAAAGTTGCAACAGAATACCCCACAATTGAGGCCAGAACACAGAGCCATATCTTTATGCGGATACTACCTAAATATTTTTTCAGGGGACAACCTCCATTTTGCGCACCTGCTTATCTAGGGAACCTAGATCCACATAGCTAATGGTATTGGCATGCAGACTCATATACGATTTCACCGCCTCATCATCCGTCACCACCAGTGGCAACATGCTTGCCCCACTGTACAATATTTTTTTCCAATACACCGACAGCTGGGCCGGAGACTTCTGGAGCATGAGCCGGGTAAACGATTCATGAATGTCCTCATTTTTATTCATGATAAGGGTAATAGGTGAGCCATCCGGCCAGAATCCCTCTTTACCTAAAAAAATAGACTTTACCTGACTCGCCGTTAGACTTTTGACCGGGTTATCCCTATGGACCACAATAATAAATTCAGCATCGGCTAAGGCCTGGCCGGCAAAAAACAGCAGCAACACCCCCACAACAGAACTCTGTATTATCCTAAAAAGATTCAAATTTTCTTCCCTGGCAAACACCGTAACGCCTACACTTTTTATTTAACCCTGGCCCGCAAACGCTCTTCACCTTTTTTCACCTGCCGACTGATCCTTAGCAGGCAGCCCCTTTGTATTACCAAACACCGGATAATCCAGCGAAAACTTGCTCCTTAAAACCTGAACCCGATTGTTAAACAAATCGGCCACAAGCACATTACCATCTGCATCAACAGCAATGGCGGTGGGAAAATCAAACCACATCGGTCCATCACCCCGACCACCGAATTCAAAGATAAAACGACCTGCCATATCAAAAACCAAAACGGTATGGCGCATATAATCAACAACATAGATACATTGTTTTTTCTCATCAAGACCCAGACCACGGGGACGACTCATCTTACCAGGTGACCCACCTTTCTCACCAAAGGAGACAATAAGATTTTCGCCAGGGCCATAGACATAGATTTTACTCATCTCTTCACTGAGAACAAAAATTCTGCCATCACTATCGATGGCAACATCCTTCACTATGACCGGATGCAATCCCCGCCCCTTGCTCGCATCACGGGGCATGGTATTCCGGGCTTTGGGCCGCAAACTCTCAGGCATCCCCACGGGACGTGCAGAGTCCTCTTCCTCAGCAACCTCTTCTGCTACTGCCTCTTCTCCAGCCGTGGCGTCAGAACCACGCATTTTAGTCAAATAAGCCCGTCTCTTCTCTGAACTATCTTCCGTTGTCACAGGGGCGAGATGCACCTCACCCAGTGGTTTAAGCCAATGGGAAAAGTTACCCTCAGAATCCAGCACCAGCACCCCACGGGTCTGGGCACCAACGAGATAGATATATCCTTTAGCCCCAACCACCCCATTAACTACAGAAAACTCCTCAGCCTCTGGCATTCCGCTAAAGATCACCTCTTTTTCGGGCAGAAAAGCACCATTCAAAATGGTTAAACGACTCGGCTTTGACTCCGTACTACTTTGGCCAACATAAACCAGTCCCTTCCGCTGATCAAAAAACACACATTGAGGACTATCAACACCCCGACCAGCGCCCAAAACCAAATAGGGGAAATAATCCTTCCCATAGATAACGATATTAGACTTACCACCATTAATCACATAGGTTTCCCGCGCCTCACTGTCGCTGGCAACATTTATCGGAAAACGCAGGTTCCGTCCCCGCTCATCCACGCGGAGTATCGCAACCACCTGCACTTCCCCCTCTGGCTGGGATTGTTCAGGCTCGGACTCTGTGACTTGGGTTTCCTGGGCCGCGAAAGATACATTACCTAACACAAACATCGCGCAGAGGCAAGTGAGTATAAATTCTACCCCAAAGAATAACCGGAAAAGCCTAGGGATTAATAATGACATTGACTACACACCTGCCCACCAAGAACATCCCCAATGAGTAAAAATTTATAGTCAGAGCCATGGGGATTATGACAACTTGTACAGGCAAATGTCCGCTCAGGACGCCTTGGATCCTTCACACCCTGAACCGGATGACCACCAACCGGATGCCCCTTTTCGAGTCCCTCAAAAGCGGTGTGACAACCAACACATAGTTCATTAATGGGCTTTACCAGTTGAAAACGATTTTCGGAGGCATGGGGGCTATGACAAATGGTACAACCGCCTCCCTTTATAATGCCGTGGATATAGTAGATATCACTCTTCTCGGCCAATAAATCTTTTTTGTCGGTATGACAGGCCACACAGATCGGCCCACTACCATCGGCCCAGAGTTGCCCCTCACTTTGATCGGAATGGGGGTTATGACAGACGGTGCAGTCACCTGTGCCAACGGGGCCATGGATATGACTCATCTTAAGCCAGGCCGCCTTGTTGACATGACAATTGAAGCAACTGGAATCAACCTTGCCCACCGGAATGGCAATCTTATCAGGATCCTTTCCCTCCTGATGGCAGGTACGGCATTGTAAGGTAGCGGCAGGACTATGTTTCCAGTCCCCCTCAATAATATTCTTATGGCAACTAATGCATTGGGTCTGGGCCTGCTGCCCCATCGGCCACACGGGCGTCACAACCTTTTCACCATGGCACTCCACACAACTTTCAGGCAGTAGTTCATCCCTATGAAACAGAAACACTCCCTTGGCCTTTAGATTTACATTAATTAATGAGCGTAAGGGCTTGTACCGCACCTTCACCTTCTGCCCTTCGGGAAGAAGCTCAAACTTATTTATACCGGGCGTTAAAGGTAGACGGAAATGCAGATAATACTCCCCCTTTTTCGACTGCCAGATCCCCTGGGGGGACAAAAGAAGATCACCAGCACTAACCCGTATACGACCGGAGGTATTAATCTGTTCCCGCCGGACAACCAGATGGGTAAAAGGTTGCCTTGCATAAACCGTTGCCGATGCCGATGGTACCAGGATTTCGGACTTAGCTCGGACATCGCCTGGCGAAAATCCCAGACAACACCCCACAGCCACAGACGAGAGCAAAAAGACATAGAGCCTCGACACCATTCCCGGTTTTACACTGAAACCTTTTCCAAAACTTTTCATAAAAATCCCTAGGTATAAAATACAATGGAGAATCACTTCACTGGCCTTATGGCATATGGAAGAAACTGCCCGTTAAAAAAACAAATCAAGCCCTACTCTTGCAAAAGGGTGCTACGCAACAACAATTCATAGGACTTTCGAAACTCCCCAGCAGCCTTAACCCACGCCTCTTTCTTTTCGTATAGAGTGCCAAGGACATAATGCAACTCTGCGCTCCGACCGTTGCGAAAAAGCATCGCCTGTAAATCCTCAAGGGCCGTGTCCACATCCCCCTGGGCAGCTGTGGTCTGAGCAAAACAGATCTCGCCACGCAGAGAATCAGGCTTAAGCTCAAGACCTATTTCAAGATTCCTTACCGACTCTTCAAGGGCACCAAGCTGAAACTCTACACAACCAAGCTCAATAAAGGCATCTGCCAGCTTGGGATTGCGCAGAACAGCCGCCTGAAATTCCCTTTTCGCCTCATCGAGTTGCCCCTTACGAACCAAAACCCCACCCATACTCAAAGAACGATTAGCATCTTTTTCTTCCTTTGTTTTTTGAACCATCACAGGGTGCAACTCAGCTGCTATCTGTTCGCGGGTTTTCTCACCGAGCAGAACCTGTATCTCACCCTTAAGGTTCGTGGTCATATCCCGACTATAGCCCATCCCGGCAACAACGACCCCCTCCTTATCCACCAGCAGAACAGCGGGCATGATAAAGACCCCAAACTCACCATACAATTTCTGGTCAGGATCCAAGTAGTTTGGTGCCATAAGCCCTGAGGCCGCTACAACCTCATCAATAATATCAGATGTATCACCCTGGGCATTAATCACCTTAAAGGCTATTTGCCTCTCGGCAAGAAAAGGAGCAAGACCCTGCAACTCGGCAAGGGCGGCAATAGCCCTTGCCTTTTTCATCTCAATATCCCCTCCCCAAAAGAGCAAAACAGCAGGATGGCCCTGCAACCGAGCCAGCGGAAAGGTGGTTTGATCAGTCCCATTAACTATGGAACCACCCGGCAGATGTTGCCCCACAGCAAGGTCCCGAAACGGAAAAGATTCCGCCACCCCAAGATCCAGAAAGATATGAAAAGAAATAAACAACGTTAGCAAAATTATTTTACACGGAATACGAACACTCATTTGATCTCCTAATTGAGATGTGACAAGACCTTTTTCTGCCATATTTTGTCACATTTTATTATAAAACTTAAACCTTAATATAAATCAACAGTGCCAATATCCTGACGATCATCATCTAACCCCTAAATAACACTTAGGATATTCTCACAATCCCCCACGAAGAAAACTACCCATGCCCTACTTAAGCAATTCCCAAGCCAGGAACACTTATTGCAGAAAACACCGCAGAGAACAACCATTGACCAAGCAGACAAGTTTCTGTATTACATTAACAGAGGACTTTTCTCAACCACCCTCTTCCAGATTGAGCATAAACAGAGCATACCCTCAATAAACTCAAATAACTCTCCAACCATTTATCATTGACGCAAACAACCATAATGAAAATTCTGATTATTGACGACGATCAAGCACTTTGCAGGTCTATGCAGGTATCCTTAACCCTCAAAGGGTATGATGTCAGGATGGTATTCTCCGGCGAGAATGGCATTTTAGCAACGGCAGAATTTAAACCTGATGTTGTTTTTCTTGACATCAACCTCCCCGACCTCAACGGCCTAGAAACCCTGCCAAACCTTCTCAAAACGCCAAACAAGCCAACCGTCGTTATCATGACCGGAGAATCAGACAACCTAATCGCCGTCCAGGCCATGCGCAAAGGGGCCTTCGACTACCTGAGAAAACCCCTGGACCCCTCTGAAATTTACACAACCCTGGCCCGCATCAAGACCCACAGGACCAAGGAGAGACCCGCCACCCCAGACGCATCCCTCACGTCGCCCCTCGCCCCTCCCCCTGTTATCATCGACAAAGCCCGCCCCCACATGATTGGTGCTCACCCTGATATTGTTGATATCCATAAAAAAATTGGCCTCCTATCAAGGAGTAAGGTCACCGTTCTCATCCAGGGGGAAAGTGGCACTGGCAAGGAGCTCGTGGCCCGCATCCTCCACGACGCCAGCGCCCCCGACACACCTTTTGTTGACATAAATTGCTCTGCCGTGGTTTCTACCCTACTGGAATCGGAATTTTTCGGTCACGAAAAAGGCTCCTTCACCGGGGCCGACCAGCTTAAAATCGGTAAACTTGAGTATGCTGGCGAGGGGACTGTTTTTTTCGACGAGATCGGTGATATGCCGATGGACCTGCAATCTAAACTTCTGCGTGTTCTCCAGGAGGGTGAATTTGTTAGGGTGGGCGGTCTCAAACCCATACCTTTCCGAGCCCGCTTTGTTTCAGCCAGCCACTGGGATCTTGAGAAACTTGTGGATGAAGGTAAGTTCAGACAGGATCTTTTTTACCGAATTGCCGTCTCTTCCCTCTACCTGCCCCCCCTCCGCGACAGGATCGAAGACATCCCAGAACTGGTTGAGGCCTTGCTAAAAAAAATCACCCTGCAGCTTGGTTGCCCCACACCCACAATCAAAGATGATGCCCTGCAGAAGTTTAAGGAACATAGCTGGCCCGGCAACGTCCGTGAACTTGAGAACACCCTTACCCGCGCCGTTGCCCTCTCCACTGACTCCATCCTGACCGGGCCAGATATCCACCTTAACCACAGCCATCACCCCGGACAGATCAGCCATCCCACCCCAACAACCCTGGCTGAAGCTGAAAAAATTCACGTGGAAGCTACCCTGCTGAAGCTGGACTGGAACATCACCCGCACGGCAAAACAACTGGCAATATCACCAACAACCTTACGAAAAAAGATAGCCGATTATAATTTGAGCCACCAGGGATAATAGACATAATAAAGCTGAATAAAAACGAACAGTTCAACATGGCAGAACCAGAAAGACAGGTGCCCAGTTTCTACACACCCCACCACCAGTTACTGTCTGCCCGCCCCCGACACGCCTAACACCTTTACCCCAATTTGGAGCAACAAACACCAGCCCTAGGGCGCATTATGCGCCCTAGGGCATAATGCCACACTTGGCACGACTATTGCTATATTACTCACTATAGTGTAATAAGATTTGGGGATCCTTAAAAAAACGGATCATCCGCCTTGGTATTCCTCCAGGGAGAGAGGGTGCCGGTGGGACCACCGCCAAAATGTCTTCCAGTGACATTTATTAAAAACGCAAGGAGAGAAGAAATGCAAAAAAACTTGAACAAAAAACTACTGACGGCACTTGCCGTCAGTGCCACCTTATTGTTACCGACGGTTGCTATGTCCAAGGTTAGTGGTCAATGTGGCAACTGCCACACTATGCACAACAGCCAGGATGGCATATCAGTTACAACATCCGGCACCCCTAACGGCGTACTCCTCAACACAGGATGTATTGGTTGCCACTCTGGAATAAACTCTGGCACCACCACCGTCCCCTACGTCCTCGACACAACTGGCGATCCCACCGGCACAACCCTTGCCGGTGGTAACTTCTACTGGGTTGCTAACATTGCCGACAACAGGGGCCATAATGTCTCAGGCGTTGCTACACAGGATGCCACACTTGGAGACACTCCTCCAGGTGGAACGGTACTCTCCAGTCAACTTACCTGTGGTGGTACCACAGGTTGTCACGGTAACCAGGCAATAGCTGATGAGTTCGGCGCCATTGCCGGCGGTCATCATGGCAGTGGTGGCTCAACCCTTACAGCTGACACAACCAAACACTTCACATCAGGCTCAACCACCGACATGTCCGAC
>JAJRUT010000102.1 GCA_024277655.1 Deltaproteobacteria bacterium
CGAGGGCCAGGAGTGGGTGGCGCAAATGGTAAAGGGTGCCAAAGAAGAATACGACGTCAAACATGCCAAAGGTTTCAGGTTTCAGGTCGTACACGTTCATGTCGACCCTTTGGCATTGTTTATCGCTGTAGCCTAGTTGTGCTTTGCAAAAATCAAAGTTTTCCCATGCTTTGCGATCTTCTTTTTCCAGCGAGCCTAAAAAGTCGCTAAAGTCATCAATGGCAATAACCTCCTTTGCCCCTCTTTTTAAGGCCTCAAAGGTCCAGTGGCCATCCCAGGCTCCCACGTCGAGGACACGTTTACCTGTGAGATCTTCTGGTATTTTGTATGCTTCTTTGCTTATGGGGGCATAGCCGGGGGTAGTTATGCCAAATGGCAGGTCGATTTTATGGTACCAGAAGGGGAACGTGTCGATTTGTCGTTGTAGTTCTTTTGCTGATAAGCATCTTGCGATTTCGGAAACGGCGATCTTCTCCGGGTTGTTTGCTTGCATGGAGTCAAGGACAGCACTGAGATTTTCAAGGGCTGACTCGTCTGCCGGATTTATACCTAAAGCGTGCTTGAAGCAGGTCATTGCCCGAATCAGATCGTTGTTGTGGAAGAAGAGCACCCCGAGATTATTATGGCTTTCGCTTAATTGGGGGTTTTGCTGGATAGCCCTTTCAAAGTAGCTTTGTGCCCCTTGCAGATCTCCTGAATTAAAGAGCTCTTCGCCCTTTGTGTTGAGTTTCAGGGAATCTGTTTCTGTTCCGGTGTCTTGGGCTGGTTGTGGTGTCATGGTGACCTCGTTGGGGGGGGTGTTTTGACTGGCAATCCAGGTGTTTCGCATGGAGAGGAGCAATTCTTCCATCTCATGGCAGAATTGCTTGGAGTTGCAGAGTGATGATGTGCTTAGTTTTGCCCGCATTTCTCTACGCATCACTGAGAGGCGGGAGGGGTCGTTTGCCAAGGTAACAGCGATGCTGATGTATTCTTCGGTGCCACCAGCAATAAGCTCTGTGAGTTCACAGTTGTGGAGGATGCTGCTGCTTACCCTGGCACAGTGAACATCACCGGAAAGGGCAACCACCGGAACGCCCATCCACAGGGCTTCGCAGGTTGTTGTTGTGCCATTGTATGGAAAGGGGTCAAGGCCAATGTCAATTTTATTATAGGTGGCTAAATGGTCTTCTATACTTGCCGTTCGTGGTTTAAGGATAATTCTTTCGCTGGGTATATTGTTGTCTGTGAAGAGTTTGTAGAACTGTTGCTTGCTTTCTTCTTCGGCAAAGACAATGCCTTTGAGGAGCATTTTTGACCCCGGAACCTGCCTAAGGATGGCGCTCCAGGTGGCAACGACCTCTTTGGTGACTTTGGTGATATTGTTGAAGGAGCCAAAGGTGATGAAGCCATTCCTTTCTGCCGGTGGCGGTGCAACTGGTGGGGCCTCGGTCGGTGGGGTGTAGCACAGGAAACTGTGGGGGAGCCGGATGATCTTTTCAGTGTAATAAGGGTCACTCGTTCCCTCCGGGTCAGCAATATGGTCTGAAATGCGATAATCGATGGTTGTCAGTCCTGTGGTGTTCGGGTAACCCAGCCAGGATGCTTGGATGGGAGCGGGTTTCCTGGCGAAAACCAGTAAGCGATTACTTGCGGTATGTCCGGCGAGATCAATCAGGATATCAATGCCGTCATCAAAAATCTGTTGTGCCACGGCTTCATCTGTCCAGCCAAGGGTGTTGCGCCATTGACTGGCGTATCCCTGCAGCTCCTTCGTCATAGCATCCGGCCTGAGGACATCGGCGTAGCAGAACGTTTCAAAATTCGACTGTTGTTCTTTTAAGAGTGGTCTAAAGAAAAAACTTACAGAATGTTCAAAAAAATCAGGGGAAATATAGCCAATCTTGAGGGGTTTTGTCGGCTCTGTAATTCTTGATTTAAAGTTGAAATGCGGGCCGAGATGGGCTGCCTGTCTCCTATTCCACTCTTTTGCCTCCTCAAACATACGTTGCGGGTTGGGGGTTGTTGCATAGTTCATGGCGAAAAGGATGTTGGTGTGGACATTGGTAAAGTCTGGCTTTATGGCGAGGGCCTTATGGTAGAGTTCAATGGCTCGGTCAAAGTCGCCCATATCCTTATAAACATTACCCAGGTTATGCAGGATGGCGCTTTCTTGTGGTGCTATTTCCAGAGCCTTGTTGAGATATTTAAGGGCCTTGTGCAGTTTGCCTTGCCGCTGCAGGAGGTAGCCGATGTTGTTATGGGCATCACTGTAATCTGGTCTGTTTTTGATGGCATTTTGAAAGCTCTGGACTGCTTTGATCGCCTCGTTGCTATCCATGTAGGCGTTGCCCAAATTGTTATGCAATTCAGGGATCGTGGGGGCTAAGTCTATCGCCTTTGTTAAGGTTTCTATCGCCTCGGTATATTGGCCCATATCTCGTAATGTGTTGCCGAGGTTGTTGAGGGCCTTAGGTTGTTTTGGCTCAAGTCGTAGACTCTCTGTGTATGATTGCACCGCCTCTTTGTTTTGCTGCCTGGCCCGTTGCAGGTTGCCGAACTGGAACCAGCTTTCAGCTAACGTGGGGTTGAGATTGATTGCTTGTTCAATAAATCGGGTCGCCTGATCATACTCCTGTAGTGCTGTGTGGGTGATACTCATATTGACATGAAATGTTGGAGTCTCCGGGGCGTTTTGAATTGCTTTCATGGTCAGTTTTTTGGCCCTGTCAAAATTTTGATCATGAAAGGCGATAAGTCCAGAGAGGTTGAGGGCATCCGGATTGTTTGGTTCCTTGTTTAGGATATCCTGATATATCCGCCCAGCTTCCATAAGCCTCCCCCTGTTGTGGAGGTCTGTGGCCTTATTGAGCAAAGAAGATGTTGTGTGTGCTTTGTTCTTTGAGCTCTTTCTCTTGGGGGTCTTCTTCTTTTTGCTCATTCTCGTGTCTACCTTGTTTTGTGGAAAAGTCTGCCGCCTGGCAGTAATAAAGCAAAAACCGTACCGTTATCTTTTTTGGCTATTGGTGAAAAAAAAATTAAGAATGGCAAAGTCTGACCGATACATAATGATGAGAACATAGAATCCATGTGAAGTTTTTGACGAAAATAACAGGTGAGGAGGTGTTTTTGGCGCAGAATTTACTGAAAGAGACGTAGGTAAAGTATGTTGTTGTACCATTTATTAAGGTGGGAAAGGATTCCCATTCTAATCAATCCAAGGAGGATACATTATGGCTTTAAGAATTAATACAAATGTGGCGTCGCTGAACGCCTACAAAAACATGGTCAAGAACGACAACGGTTTGTCGTCGTCCCTTGAAAAACTGTCATCTGGTCTGCGCATTAACCGTGCAGCTGATGATGCTGCTGGTATGGCCATCGCTGACTCTCTGCGTTCGCAGGGTCTTGGCCTTGAGCAGGCGATTCGGAACGCCAATGATGGTATTGCCATAGTGCAAACCGCTGATGGTGCCCTTGATGAGTCCATTAAGATTGTTAACTCTATCAAGACTAAATCAATTCAAGCAGCCCAGGACGGGCAGACCACTGAGTCCCGTAAGGCGATTCAGTCGGACGTGAATAAGCTGATGGAAGAGCTGGATATGATTGCCAAGACCACCTCGTTTAATGGCCAAAAGCTTCTGTCGGGTAACTTTACTGATAAGAAATTTCAGGTTGGTGCTTATTCTGGCGAGACGGTTAATATTTCCATGGGTTCCTCGGAATCCACCAAGATTGGGCATGTAACATCCGGTAAACTGGAGCTAACCAACCAGACTGGTGGTACTGTTGAGTTGTCCATCTACAGTAATATTCAGGGTCAGGCCTTTAATATTCAGGCCGTGGATATTAAAGCCAATAATAATGCCGAAAATGGTATGGGTGCTTTAGCTGATGCTATTAACAAGCTGTCCGATGTTCTTGGTATCTCTGCGGATGCGGTTGTTGAGTCTAAGAGTGCGAGTGCCGTTGCTGCTGGCTCCACCGGTTCCGACTTTGCCATTAACGGTATTAATATTGGTACGGTAACTGTATCTGATAATGACTCTGATGGTGCTTTGGCTAAGGCGATTAATAATAAATCTTCAGATACTGGTGTGCTTGCCAGTGTTGATGCTGCTGGTAAGTTGAAACTGACCTCCATGGACGGCCGTGCCATTGACGTGCAAGGTGGTACAGGTGCAGTTCTTGCTGGCTCTCAGATGGACACCCTGGGTTATGTGAAGTTGACTCAGTTTGGATCCAATGAACTGTTAATTACGGATCTTGCTGGTGGTTCAGCAACTGACTTTACCACTGATGTTACGACGTCGGGGTCAACTGTAACAACCCTTGATTCAACACTTGCTGCAGGGACAAATCTTGATAATCCATCGATTTTTGCTGCAGGCTCAACGATTGGTGCAACATTAACTGATACTCTCAATACTAATGATATCTCGACAACCCAGGATTCGTTGATTAAGGCGGGTTCTGTTATTGGTAGTGTTTCTACCATTGAGTCGGGGTCTGTGCTTGGGGGTGATTTTACCACCTCAGCGGCGACTTATCAGACTGTAGGGGCCGCTTTATTGACTGCAGGCTCTACGCTTGCTGGAAGTTCTACTCTTGCGGCGGGTACGGTTCTTACTCAGGACATGTATGATTCGAATAATGATCTGATGGCTGCCGGAACAGTATTAAGTGCTGATACGACGTTGTCATCCAGTAACGTAACGTTGAGTAGCGATATGATTGTCGCTCATGATACGACCTTGGCTAACTCCAGCACCTTGGCCTCGGGTTCTTATTTTGGGGTGGATCTTATTACCGCTGGTGATACGACCTTGACCTCTGATATGAATTTCAAGGCTGGTAGTACATTTGAGGACACTAATATTAGTTTAGCTGCTGGTTCTACCATTGGTGGTACTGTTACTCTTGCGGCTAATATGACAATGACTCAGAGTATGGAACTTGCATCTGGATCTACGATTGTAACAGCCAGTACTCTCGCTGCAGGCTCAACATTAGGTGGTGATACTACTATTGCTACTGGTGCTACCTTGACAGCTCAGAATGCTGTGTCTCTGGCTGCTGGTTCAATCATTATTACTGGTTCTACTTTGGCTCAGGGGACCGTCCTTACCAATGATATGAATGTACTTGATGCTGGTGGTAGCACCGTGTCTTTGAGTGCCGGGACAACCCTGGAGCGCGATTACGTCACCTCTGGTGACCAGACCTTGGCTGAGGATATGACCATTGCCAAGGATTCTGTGTTGCAGTCTGGTTCGACTCTGGCAGCAAATGCGGGTGGTGCCTCGGGAACCAAGGTGGCGGATACTGAGACGAATCGTTTGTCGTCACTCAGTGTTCTCACTCAGGATGACGCGCAAATTGCCATCTCTGTGGCTGAATCGGCCTTGAAGGATCTTGATAAAGTTCGTTCCGATCTTGGTTCTGTGCAGAACCAGTTAACCTCAACCATTGCCAACCTTGCCACGACATCGGTGAACATCTTCTCGGCGGAATCCGCCATTCGGGATGTTGACTTTGCGGCTGAGTCGGCAAACTTCTCTAAAATGCAAGTGTTGAATCAGGCGTCCAGTTTCGCCATGGCTCAGGCCAACGCAAGTTCTCAGAACGTTTTGAGCTTGTTACAGGGCTAGTATTTTAGGTGAGTAGGCGAAAGGTTTAAGGCTAAAGGGGTACGGTTCTCTGATAGTTCTCTGACCTTCGGTATTACAAGAGGGCAACGACTGGCAACAGTTGTTGCCCCTTTTCTTTACCCTGTGTATCCTGTCCATCCATGTAAGCAAAAATATAATATAAGCTAGGTAAGGGGCTGTCCACTTTTGTGGGCTCCCCTTTTTTTTGACTTGTGCATTAAAGATTTTTTTAGAATTGACGATACATATTAATAGTGGGAAAGGGTTCCTGCTTATTTTTCTTTTCTTGTTAACTTTGCACAGAAGAAGGGTTGCTATGGCTGGTTCAATTTCAACATTAGGTATTGGTTCGGGTATCCAGCTGCAGGATATCCTCGATCAGCTCCGTGAAATTGACCAGGGGGTGATTGATAAGAAGAAGGATTCTGTTGATGACTATAAGGCTCAGATTAATGAGTTTACTACGGTTAATAATAAGCTCCTGGCCATGAAGAGCGCCTCCCTTGATCTATCTCTTTCATCCAATTATCTCAAGCGTACTGTTACAAGTTCTGATGAGAAGGTGTTCACTGCCACGGTGGTGGATGGTACGGCAGTTAAGTCCCAGTCTGTTACGGTGGACAGGTTGGCCACTAAAAGTTCCTGGATTACGGGTGGTGCATCTTCGGTGGATGATTCCGTGTATGTGCCGAACACCCAGGAGTCCACCACGGGTGTGGCAGATCCTGCGGTTGACTCCATTGTGACAACCACAGGGGTCCTGGTAATTAACTCTGGTGATGCCGCATCACCCACAGTAATAACCGTGGATGTTACGGCGGGGATGACCATGGATGATGTGGTGACCGCCATCAATAATGATAATGAAAATGTTGGCGCGGTTAATGTGACCGCTTCAACCTATGTTGTTGATGGTTCTACCTATTTACGTATTGTTGATACCGGGGGTGATACCGGAGAGCCGGGCCGAGTGTCCATCGGCACCAATGGTACAGATCTGAGTTTTGCCCCTCCGACAAAACTTCTGGCCTTTCAGGTGGACGGCAATACCTTTACTCTGGATGTGGCTGCTGATACCAGTTTGACCCAGCTTGCCGATCTGATTAATGCCGATAGTAGTAACCCCGGGGTAACTGCTTCCATCATTAATGATGGGACTTCTGTTGATCCGTACAAGCTTGTCCTGCAGGCAAATGCAACCGGTGCCGATCAGGAAATCTCGTTCTTGGCAGTACTCCCCGATGCTGGCTTTACGGTGAAGGGGCAGACCGGTGACAGTCTGAATGCCCAGCTTACAGTTGATAGTATAACGTACCAGCGTCAGTCCAACACCATTACCGATGTCCTTTCCGGGCTTAGCCTCTCCTTGCAAGGTGCGGGGGCGTCCACTGTGTCGGTGAGCAATAATAATGAAGAGATAACAACCTTGATTACCGATCTCGTCACTGCCTATAACGATGTGGTGCAGGAAATAGATGGCCAGGTTGGCTACGACGCGACCACCGAGGAGTTTGGCATTCTGGCTGGCACCACTATTCGTGATATCCCCTTTGGCTTGCAGGGTTTGATGACAGCCTCCAATGGTGCTGACAGTACGGGTATTGTTGAAACGCTGTTTGATCTTGGTATGGCGTTCCAGCGGGACGGCTCAATTACCCTCGATCAAACGAAGCTTGCCGAAATGCTCAGTGATTCCCCCGATGCTGTCCGGGATTTCTTTATCGGTACCGAGACATCCATCGCTATTCCTCAGCTCGACACCTCATCCGGGGTGATTGATGCCGATCTGGTTTCCATCGCCGATACGAATGGCACCTTTGTGATCAAGTACGGAATCGGTGCCACCGATACCATAACCGTGGATCTTACGGCGGGGGATAGTCTAAATACCCTGGTTGCAGCCATCAATGCTGATGCTGAAAATGTTGGTAATGGCACGGGTGGCCGTTTGCTCACGGCATCTACTTATACCACAGATGGCACGACGTATCTGCGTCTTGAGAGTGCCAATAATGTGGGTACAGGGGATGTCACGGCTTTATCCATAGAGACCAATGGTACCAATATGACCTTTGGCGTGGCAACCAACAGGTATATCTATTCAAGTGTTGACGGGTTTGCCGATGGGGTCACCGACTATCTGCGGACGCTCACCAGTGGGACTGGCCAGGTGGCGGCGGAAAAATCCGGGGCCCAGAGTCGGATTGATAGTCTCAATCTGAAAATTGAGGAAGATACCGTGCGGCTGGATAAGAGATATGAGTTGATGGCCAAGCAGTTTGTGGCGCTTGATGGCTATATGAGTCAGATGACCTCCATGGCAAACTTCCTGACCGGCCAGTTTCAAAGTCTTAGTGATGGCTGGGGTCAGGTTGGTGGCAAAAATTAGGATGAGTTCTTATTGTTTAACGCTGGTTCACCTTTATAAGCAAGGGGTTTTATATGAATGTCGCACGAGTACGAAATGCATATGCGCAGTCTGAATCACAGGCAAAAATCCATCCTGTGAAGCTGATATATATGATGTATGAGCGACTGTTGGTGCATTTTGAACTGACAGAAGAGGCGATTGTGGAAAAAGATTTCAAGGGACGGGGGGAGAATTTGGGTAAGGCCATTGCTCTTCTTACCGAGCTGAGTGCTTCCATCAAAGAGGATGATGACTCTGAAGCGGCGCAATTCTTAAGGGGGTTATATGGCGCGATCTTGACGGAACTGCCAAAGGTTGCGCTGGGGAATGATCTTCAGATATTAAAGCAGGCAAAGCTGTATGTTGGTCGCTTGAAAGAGATCTGGGAAGAAACAGCCATGCGTGAATGTGAACTTGCGGGGCAGGAGACAGAGGAGGCTGCAAAGTCTGCTCCTGCAGTGTCCGAGTATCGGGACGAGGGCATTTCTACCATGCCGGGAGTTTCGGTTTCTATCTGACTTTTATAGAGGTGTATGTGGTGAAAATAATAGATGCTGAAGCTGCTAAAGTGATGGCCGATTTTGATCAGGCAGCTATTTTATTTGCTGAGGTTCAGCAGGAACATGCCTGGTCTTTGCAACATAATCAGGTGGCCGATGTGCGGGAATGGAGTGATGAGAGGTCGCGCGCCATGGGACGGTTGCAACAGGCCCTGAATGCTGTGTGGGGTTGCGATGTGTTGCGGTCAGATGCCAGGATTGGTAGTTCTCTGCAGGAGCGTATTGGTCAAATTATCGCGCGGGAAAGGGAGCTTGTTGCAGATGTCAAGTCGTGCCAGAGCCATCTGCAAGGCGAGATGGCCAGAGTGCGTAAGGGGAAAAAGGCCATGGGAGGATATGGTGCGGTGAGCGGGGCACGAAGTATAGGTTTATGTTTTAAAAACTCGTTGTAGGATAATGTTGTGTTGCAAAGTTGTAGAATTTGTTTACGAAAATTTTCGTAGTTTGGCTCGCTATGTAAGGAAACATAGCGAAAACTTATGTAAAAAAGGAGGATTGTCATGGATGTCAATGTCACCACAGAGGTAAAGGGGTACGGGGCCCCTGCTGTTTCCAGCGTGGAAATAGATGATGTCCGGAAGCCACAGGTTGAGCCTGTCGCCAAGGTTACGGATTCTGTCTCTATGCGCCCTGACGAAAATGCGTCTGGGGGGAAACAGGCAGCAGGCGATGAACCACAACAGTTCACAGCTGAGGACCTTGAGGCGGCGGTTGAGGAAATTCAGGTACGAATGGACTCAATTGGCTCAAAGCTGAATTTTGGCCTGTCAAAGGATGAGCGGGCCGATGGGCTTGTGATTCAGATTACCGACAAGACCAATGGTGAGCTTATTAAGCAATTTCCGTCAGAGGAAGTGTTACAGTTGCAGGAAAAACTGAACGATCTGGTTGGATTGCTGTTCGATAAGCAGGCCTAGCTGTCCTGGTAACATCTTAATATTACAGCTGATTATCTTTGGCTGTTTCTTTCAAATAATGCCCACGGGGGAGGTGCGTTTTTTTGCGTTGGTTGTTTCTTCTTCTCCCTTACTAATGCCTTGCCCTATGTCTCTTGAATTTGGTTTATTTAGCCTGTGTTCTGCCCCCCCAAAATAATCCCTCAGGAAACAATTTGTCACTTCCTAAGTTTCCCTTGACAATCTCAGTCAACTAACTATAAATAGCCCAACGAAAATGAATAGCGGTTCATCCAGCAATTCTTAGCGTTTATTATTTTTTGATTAGGTTAAGTGAGAGCGTCTTTCTTCTTTGCAGGAAAAGGGGTATCTCATGATTCATTATTAATATTTTTTACGGAGACAGTCCCAATGGCAGACTTAGTTGCACCACACGGTGGTAAAGGTTTGGTTTGCGCCCTTCTTGAAGGCGCTGACAAAGAAGCAGAGATCAAAAAAGCAGCAGGCATGAAGCGCATTGACGTTAGTGCTCGTGCAAAAGGCGATCTCATTATGATGGGTATCGGTGGTTTCTCTCCACTGACCGGTTTCATGAATCAAGCTGACTGGAAGGGTGTTTGCGAGAACTTCCAAATGGCTGATGGTACTTTTTTCCCAGTACCAATTACCCTTGATATTGATACTGCTACTGCTGACTCCATTGCCGATGGCGAAGAAGTTGCTCTTTATGCTGATGGCGAGCTGATGGCCACCATGAAGGTTGAAGAGAAGCATGTAATGAGCGAAGATGATAAAAAATGGGAATGCGAGAAAGTTTTCATGGGCGAAGGCGAAGAGTCTGTCGATGGCAACTTCTGGAAAATCGCTCCTGAAGATCATCCTGGCGTTATCATGGTTATGGCTCAGAAAGACGTTAACATCGCAGGTCCCGTTAAAGTTCTTTCCGAAGGCGAGTATCCTGCAGAATACCCAGGCGTTTACTTGAAGCCTGCTGAGACTCGTGCCATGTTTGAAGAGCGCGGTTGGGCTAACGTTGCTGCTCTTCAGCTTCGTAATCCTATGCATCGCTCCCACGAATTCCTTGGCAAGATTGCCATTGAAGTTTGTGATGGTGTTCTGATTCACTCCCTTATCGGTAACCTGAAGCCAGGCGATATTCCTGCCGATACCCGTGTTAAAGCAATTGAGATCCTTATCGAAAACTACTTCGTTAAAGAGAACGTAATCAACGCTGGTTACCCACTTGATATGCGTTATGCCGGTCCTCGTGAAGGTCTCCTTCACGCTACATTCCGTCAAAACTACGGCGTTAACAACATGCTGATTGGTCGTGACCATGCAGGCGTTGGTGACTTCTACGGTTTGTTCGAAGCACAAACAATTTTCGACAAGATCCCCACCACTGGTGATGCTGGTAAAGATCTCCAATGTAAGCCAATGAAGATTGACTGGACCTTCTACTGCGAAAAATGTGATGGTATGGCTTCCCTGCGTACCTGTTGTCACGATAAGGAATTTCGCGTAATTCTTTCAGGTACCAAGCTTCGTAAGGCCCTTTCCGAAGGCGCTGAGATTGTTGATCACTTTGGTCGTGATGAAGTTCTTGATCACCTCAAAGAGTACTATGCAAGTCTTTCTTCTGACCAGAACATCAAGGTTAAGATGCAAGGTGCTGCTTCCGGCGAAGTTATGTAATTCGTTGTCAATGCAGTTCTGATGTCTTTTGTGACATCACATAAAAAAAGGCGACATCCATTTATGGATGTCGCCTTTTTTTATGTGATGACCACTACAACTTCAGACATTTTCAATTTGAGAAAATACAAGACATGTAACACATAAAAACCAACTGCAAAGACGCAGAGTTTTTAAGGCTTCATTCTCTCAATCTTACCAACGCTCCATCCTCCTCAAACTCAAGTTTGGCCTCCCGCATAAGCCAGCCCAAGGCGGCATGGACATTGGTCCTGGTGTGCTTTTGGCGCATCACGGCATTGATCAGGCGTGAGGTTGGCACCGTCTTGTTTTTGCTAAGATATTTATGGATGGCCCCGGCTGTTTCACCGATCTGGCCCTCAAGGGATTTGCCGATGCCCGTCCTAAATGGGCAGGCTGGCGAGCTGATATCCTCCTCGGGTTTCCCCATGGTGGTGTTGATAAGGTCTTTTGCCTTCTGGGAAACGTTGTCCATTGCATCTTCCACTCTGGATTGAGCTTTTTTGCCCGCCGTTTCAAGCTTGTGGGTGGATCTGGCGATGGCCTGACCAATTTCTTGAGATCGTTCTTTGATTGTTTTTTTCGGCATGGGGATGTCCTTTGCGGGTGATAGGTGGTCGAGTTGTTTTGTCACAATAGTCTTGTCCACTTCTGTATCCTTTGTCAAGGGTAGAGGCTTGATAAGGGGGAATTATGTGACATGGGAGCGGCAGGTATGGTATGGGTATGGAGTGTTTTTTTGTTTATGTGCTAGAGTTAATAAGGTCGTTTTTAACCATTCAAAAGTTGTCAGGAAGAGATATGAAACAGGTACAGGTTGGCTTAGATGATAGATCCTACCCTATTATCATTAGAGAGGGCTTACTTTCTGAGGTCGGAAATGAACTCAAACTTCGCCAGGTTGGCAAACGGTATATCATTATTGCCGATGATAGGGTTGCCGGGTTGTTTGGTCAGCAGGTTATTGATTCTATGGAGCAAAGCGGGCTTTCTGTTGAGCTTCTGACCTTTCCCCATGGTGAGGCGAATAAGAATCTACAGACGATTACCGAACTGACCAGTTCTCTTGCTCGTCTGGGGGTTGATCGCCAGGATGTCCTCGTGGCGCTTGGTGGGGGGGTGACCGGGGATATTACCGGTTTCGTGGCGGCCATTTATATGCGGGGCATCGCTTTTATCCAGATTCCGACAACACTCCTTGCTCAGGTGGATAGTTCCGTTGGTGGCAAGACAGGGGTTGATATTCCTGAGGGTAAGAATCTGGTGGGATGTTTTTATCAGCCTAAATGTGTTCTCATTGATCCAACTGTGTTGCAGCAGCTTCCTTCTGGGGAATTACTCAACGGCCTTGCTGAAGTTATTAAGTATGGTGTGATTTATGATAGCGATTTCTTTAATTTTTTGGTGACGAATCAGAAGGCCATTCTTGAACAGGATATTGCCATTATTGAGGCTGTGATTGCTCATTGTTGCACGATTAAGGCTGAGGTGGTGGCGGCTGATGAGCGGGAGGCTGATTTGCGGCGGATTTTAAATTATGGACACACCCTGGGCCATGCCGTCGAAGCGGCCTCGGATTTTACGATTGCCCATGGTAGTGCCGTGGCTATTGGCATGGTTGCGGTCAATAAAATTGCCGTGGCCAAGGCGCTTTTGGGGGCAGAACGAGCCGAGAAAGTCCATGATCTTCTTGTGGCGTATGGATTGCCCGTGACTGTTCCGGCTGAACTTGATCGGAGCCAGATGAAAGGGTTTCTCCTAACGGATAAGAAGACGGTGGGTGGCAAACCTTTCTTTGTCCTGCCGACTCAGATTGGCAAGGTCTTGATCACCGATGATGTTGAAGAAGATTTCATTGACGAGGCGCTCGGGTAGTGTGTTTTTTCCCAGTGGTGGCCGGATAGAAAGTCGAAGTCTACGCTAGAATATTGAATCCGGATTTTTATGCCCCTTTACTCCGCTCCCTCCGCGTCTTTGTAGTGCACAAAAAAATTAACCCTCCGGACTATTAACACAACAGCGAAAGCCGATGGTGTTGCTCCAGGTGTCTTTGGTCTCAATTAGTCTTGCGGCGCAGGTTGCTGTTTCGCTGGCCCAGGCCCCCCCCTTGGTTATAAGCAGATGGCGTCCCTTTGCATGGGATGATGAAGTCCATTCTGCCACATTGCCGATAATATCTAACAGCCCAAAAGGGCTGAGTGAGAGGCGACCGTACAGACCTACTTCCGAGGTTGTGCCGAACTGAGAGTTAGTCAGGTTTGCCAGGGGGGCTGGCTGATTCCCCCATGGATAGAGGAGCCCTTCCTTTCCCCGTCCGGCGGCCTCCCACTCGTCTTCGGTCGGTAATCTCTTGCCGGCCCAGGCTGCAAAAGCCATGGCGTCGATGATACTGACCTGCACCACCGGATGGTTGCCTTTTCCCTCAAGGGAGCTTCCTGGCCCATCTGGGTGCATCCAGTTTGCCCCTGCAGTTCTTGTGGTGCTGACGCCCTGATTGATGACAATCTTCGCCCGGCCTGATTCCCGGTCTGTTGCTTCGTGAATACGGTTGCTGGTCACAAGCCCATGCCCTTCCTGTTCGGCCCTGGTGACATAGCCCGTTTCACGAATAAAAAAATCAAAGATATCATTGGTGATGGGGTGTTGGCCGATGAAAAAAGATGGTAGCTCAATGGTTGTTGTGGAGCGGTCTGAACTTCGCTGCCTGGGTGCTCCCACAGGATAGGAACCTGCCGGGATTTTAATAAATTTAGGCATAAAACGATCCAGGATTTGCTTGATATACTCTTCGTTTGATTCCTGCAGGGTGTCACCGAGATCAAGGGCCTCTTTGGGCTCAATGTACTGAGAAAGATCCAGAGATTTGGAGAGGGCAGTTTCCTCCTCACCATCCTCCGCCACTTCGTCTCCCGCCTCCTCCTCAACCTCGATTAACTCCTCAGCGGCGATCTCTGCAATCTCATCCTCTACCTCAAAATTATCCCAGTCGTCTCCGCCATTGTCCCCTGCAATCTCATCCTCCTCTTCAACCTCGATTAATTCCTCATCATCAATCTCCTCAATCTCGTCCTCGACCTCGAAATTATCCCGGTCGTCTCCGTCATCTTCCCTCGCAACCTCACCGTCCTCCGCTCCACCGTCTCCGTCCTCCTCCTCATCAATCTCCTCAATCTCATCCTCTACCTCGAAATTATCCCATTCGTCTCCGCTATCGTCCCCTGCAACCTCACCATCCTCCGCTCCCCCGTCTCCAGCCTCCTCCTCTTCAACCTCGATTAACTCCTCGTCATCAATCTCCTCAATCTCATCCTCGACCTCGAAATTATCCCATTCGTCTCCGCCATCTTCCCCCGCAACCTCACCGTCCTCCGCTCCACCGTCTCCAACCTCCTCCTCTTCAACCTCGATTAATTCCTCGTCATCAATCTCCTCAATCTCGTTCTCTACCTCGAAATTATCCCG
>JAJRUT010000103.1 GCA_024277655.1 Deltaproteobacteria bacterium
TCGTAAGATTCATAACTACCTGTTCTATTTGGCCTTGATCTGCTTCGATAATATCCCTGTTTGCCTTAAAATGGGTGAAAATTTCAATATCTTCCCCTAGCATCTTGCCAAGAATTTTCAAAAGAGAAGAGACGGTTGTATTTATAGATATAGGCCTTACTTCAAGTACTTGTTTGCGACTGAAGGCGAGAAGCTGGCGAGTCAAACCGCTTGCTTTTTCTCCGGCACTACGAATCATTTCAATTTGTTCTCGGTACGGATTGTCCTCTGACATGTCGAGCAGTAGCAACTCGCTATATCCGAGGATAGTTGTAAGAACATTGTTGAAATCGTGAGCAATTCCTCCCGCAAGCCTCCCGATAGACTCCATTTTTTGAGCCTGGGCCAGTTGCTCTTCCAGAAGCCTTTTTTCTTCGATTAATTTGCGGCCCTCTGTCAAGTCATGGAGGCTCATGAAAATACTCTTAGCTGCCCCATCACACCCTCTAATCACCTTGACGACAATCTCTAAAGGGGTACTAGCTGGATTATCAGGGTGGTCAGCCTCCATGATAATTGCGGTATCTTTTTTTTCTTCTTGGGCAAGACAAACAGGGCAGGGTTTTAATTCTCCCTGCGGATGGACAATTTCGGTTATATGTTTGCCGATGGCTTTTTTCGCGGAGCTTTGGGTCATGCGATAAAAGGCTTTGTTGGCTCGGATTATGCGGCGCTCTGTATCAAGTATATATATATACAGTCGTCGGATGAGTCCATCGCGGCGGCCCACTCAGCTTCGTGTGTGGTACGTTCATCAATAAGGTTTTTAGTAATTTCTTCTGTCATAGGTGCAATACTGTTCAGGTGAAGTGTTTACTGTAAACACGACTTTAGGCTTAAGGAAGAATTGCGTCCTGGTGTTTTATTTTAGTGTTGGTGACACATCAGATGTTGTGACGAATCACCAAAATATCTGGACATATCGGCTGAATGGCAAAAATCCGCAAAACTGCCATAAAAAATCAGCTTATGATCGAGATAGAGCATCTTTGAGGCATATTTCCCTATACTACCACTATCATGGGTGATGAGTAAGATGGTGGTGCCTTGCTCCCGGTTCAAGCGGGCAATGGTTTCATAAAAATGTTCACGGGTAGACGGGTCAAGGGCTGCGGTTGGCTCATCGAGGATTAAAAGATCGGGTTGTGCCACCATGGCCCGGGCCAGAAGTACTCTTTGGCTTTGTCCTCCAGAGAGATTCCCGATCTGTTCCTTGTGCAGGTGACTAATCTCAAGTTGTTCAAGAATTGCTGTAACCTGCTGCAGGTCCGCCGTTGATATGGATCGTGGGAAAGATTTCCCGCCCAAAAGTCCAGTTGCCACCACCTCGGCAACTGATGCTGGAAACGATTTGTTGGTGATGGTGGTGGCCTGGGGCAAATAGCCTATTTGTTGCCAGTGCCTAGCCGCACTCACAGGATTCCCCATAATTTCGATAACACCGGACTCGGGCTCAAGCAAACCAAGGATAGTTTTAATAAGTGTGGTCTTGCCCGAACCATTTGGCCCGACAATACCAATATAATCACCAGCGTCCACGGTAAAACTGACTCCGTCAAGGGCCAGTGATTGTCGGTAACGCACACTGAGATTTTGACAATAAATTACTGACATAATAACCCAACCCGCAACCGTTGCAGGTTTTCTTCCATAATGGCAATATAACTCACGCCAGCCGCCATGTCCTGCCTGGAGACATTATGGGCAGCATGGAGCAAAAGGAGTTTTGCTCCACTTTCTTCAACAATTATCCGGGCCACCTTGGGGGTTAGAAGCTCTTCATGAAATACGGCCGTTGCTCCCGTTGATTCCATGGTTTTAAGTAGGGATGTAATGCCTTTTGGGCTTGGTTTGCCATCGGCAGAAAAGCCAGGGTAGGCTGAAACAGCCTGGAGATGATAGCGTTTTATAAAATGACCAAAGGCAAAATGACCGCCGGAGATAATGATGTGTTGTTGACAGTTAGCAAGTCCTGTACGAATTTTTCTGTCAAGATCTGCTAATTGCAGAAGGTATGTATCTGCACGATTTCGGTATTCGTTGGTGTGTTCAGGATCAATCTGGATAAAGGAACTTACAATCATCTCCACCATGGCTTGTGCCTTAATGGGGTCAAGCCAGACATGGGGGTCAATACCGTGGTGGTCATGGGGTTTCTTTTCTGTCGGCAATAACCCCTGGCTTAGATCAACCACCCGAACCTCACCATCAAGACTGCGGAGCAGCTTGGCCATCCGGGGCTCCATAATTGCGCCTGTATAAAAAAACAGATCGGCCTGGTTGATCTGAATAATATCCCTGGGGGTTGGTGCAAAACCGTGGGCCTCAACTCCTGGAGGCAAGAGCTGACGCAGTTCCACCCGCGAGCCACCGACAACTCTGGCAAAATCAAAGGCTGGAAAGATGGATGCTATTACCTTAACCTTTGTCTCCTTGGCATCAGCCTGCTCCACCAGAAGACATAGAAGCAGTAAAGACATGGTAAGAACCACAAAGATTCTAACTGTTATTCTAGGTGGGAAACACTGGCGAAGCCTGTTGCCCTGAATACCGCCAATATCATTGAATTTACTGGATAAACAATACATCTTGAGAGTATACGTGAGGGGTGGGTGAAAAGCAACCTCCTTTGAGGAGTTGTGGCCTATCCGTTTCGTTGGGCTACTTCCCTGATTTTATTGTAAGAAAACTTGATTCCCCGGTTTTTACTGCTTAGTATAAGTTAAACCGAAACCGCCAATCGAACCGATAAGAGTTACCATGAAGAAAGAAACCAAGAACCTCCTTAAAATACTCGCCATCATTGGCGCTCTGTTTCTTATTTACTTTATCAGTGTGAAATTCTTCCCCACTGAACCCGTAAGGCCATCCTATGAATCATACGAACAGGGCAATCGTCTTGAACGGATCCGCAAGGGTATGACGGGGAAATAGACCACCACCATATGTTGACCCGTGGTGGAATTTCAGGTACTATAAATTCCAATATTTAGATGCTTTTAGTAAAAGCTTAAAGGGGAACCCGGTGTAAATCCGGGACGGGCCCGCCGCTGTAACTGGGGATGACCTTTGCACGATGTTACTGACTATTTTGGTTGGAAAGACGCAAAGGAAAGATGATCCAGAAGTCAGAAGACCTGTCTGAATATAGAGATAACATTGTCTTCGTGGATCAAAGACAACATTATTCGCGGACTACAGGGAATCCCCGAATCAATTTTATTGGTTCGGGTTTTTTTATGCCCTGAACCCAACAGGAGTTTATTATGCGTATTATCGGCGAAGACTTACACCTGATGAATCCGGCTGTCTTTAAGGCCATTGTTGAGCGTGATGAAAAGACAATTCTGGGCATGGTCAAGGCCCAGGTAGATGGCGGGGCAGACTGCCTCGATCTTAATCTTGGTCAGAATAGAGATCTGGGCAAACTCACTCCTTGGCTGGTGGAAACTATTCAGGCCCATTTTGATATTCCCCTACAGTTTTCCAGTCATGTCCTGCAACAACAACGCGCCCTTGAAATCCACCAGGGTACTGCCACTATTAATGCCGTCACCGCGAACAAGGTCGACCTGCCCAGAGCCATGGCAACAGCCGCTATGTTTCAGGCCAGTCTTGTGGTACTCCTCGTTAGTCCGGAGCTTACCCCAACAGGTGTCGATGGGCGCCTTGAACTTGCCCTGCAGGTGATGGACATTGCTATTCGGGAAAAATTCCCTCTGGAGCAACTATATCTTGATCCTCTCGTCTCCTGTCGACCTGACCCCACCTCGGTAATGCTTAGTTCCGGTCTGCCTGATGTCAGCACGGCGGTGGATTCCATCCGCTTTCTGGGTGAACTCAGCAATCAGCAGATGCAGACCATCATCTCCCTCAGCCAATCATCCCTGTCCATGCTGCCCGGCAGTCGCTCTGCCTTTCATTGCCATCTTCTACCTATCCTGGCTGCCGCCGGGCTTGATGCGGTGATTCTCAACTGTCGGGATGTAGCCCTGATGAATATTGCCAAGGGGTTAAACCTCCAAAAAGCAGCTTAGTCTTTTCTGGGTCGATGGTGTGCCATCGACCCAGACCTTTTCAAGGTGCAAGTTTTTTCACCGTAATCCCCCATAGCATATGGTACTATTTTTGTTGGAGTTATTTTTTTCGACAAAACCCTTCACTCAAAAAATATCATGCGTATTGCTATCCTTGCCGACATTCATGCTAATTATCAGGCGCTTCAGGCCGTGCTGTGTGATATTGATCAGCAAAATATCTCTGAGATTATTTCCCTGGGGGATAATATTGGCTATGGCCCCCAACCCGATGAGGTGGTAGGAGAGCTTATGGCCCGGAACATCTTTTCGGTCACCGGCAACCACGAACTCAGCCTCCACGATGAGCATTATTATAAGCGGTTGAACTTCACCACCCAGGACTCCACCGATCTTACCCGCAAGCTTCTCAGTGAGGAGGCTTTGGCCTGGTCCATAGCTCTGCCCACCTGCACCGTTTTGCATGGGGCGCGCTTTGTCCACGGTAGTCCACCAGACTCGCCAACTCAGTACATCCACAACCCGACAGACAACAAGATTAAACGTCTGCTTGCAAGCTATCCCGAGCAAATTTGCTTTTATGGCCATAGTCATAATCTGGAAATGTTTATTTGTGATGCGGATAACAGCGTTGATAAGGCTCCACTTAACACCAATACCTACACCTTTGTTGATACAAGTCGTTATCTGGTTACGGCCGGTTCTGTGGGGCAACCCCGTGACTGGCTTAATAGAAAGGCCAAATATGGTATATGGCATATTTCTGAAAATAGGCTTGAAACTAGAGCCGTGGACTATGACGTGAAAACCACGGTAAAGCTTCTTGAAAACAGTGGTTTTCATATCTCTAACGCCATCAGGCTTGGGGGGTAATATGGACAAAATCGGCAGATATCAAATCATCCGCAAGCTGGGAAAGGGTGGAATGGGCTCCGTTTTTAAGGGGATTGTTCCCATGATTGACAAGGTGGTGGCGATTAAACTCCTTGACCCGTTTGAAGCGATGCTTGATATCATCGGCACGGAAAAACTGCGGGAGATCTTTATTTATGAGGCGCAAACCATGGCAGCTTTGCGCCATCCGGCCATTGTTCAGGTGTGGGATTATGATGAGGATGATAAGGGGCGGCCATTTATTGTTATGGAGTATCTGTGTAATAATCTCGGCGATATGATCGGTGAAGATTTTGAGGTGGAAAAGGACTCCAGGGTTATTAAGCCCGACAAGGTTATTGATTATGGCAAACAAATTTTAAGCGGTCTCTCCTATTTGCATCATAATGGTATTGTTCACCGGGACATCAAACCCTTTAATATTCTTGTCAGTGATGAAGATACCATTAAAATCTGTGATTTTGGTATGGCCCTAGTTGAAGGGGTGGCCTTCAGTGGGCCAAGCATGATGCAGATTGGCTCGCCCTATTATACCCCGCCGGAGCAGAGCCGTGATGCCAACGCGGTCGATGGCAGGGCTGATCTCTTTGCCACCGGTGTCCTCCTCTACCGGATGCTCACCGGAAAACTACCGGGCATGCAGGCCTTTTCCCTCTCTCTGGTGAATCCTCTGTATGACAAAAGTTGGGATGATTTCTTTGCCAAGGCCCTGAACTGGAATCCGGACGACCGTTTTATGTCCGCGCGCCATATGCAAGAGGCCTTAACGGCTTTGCATTTAAACTGGCAAGCCAAACAGAAAAGCGGAACCATTACGCCTAAAATACCAGAAGATCTAGTCGCCCTCCGGATGAAGCCGGTGCAGGTTTATGGCCCAAAGGCAAGGGAGTTATTTGGCGTTACCAGCCTGTTTAGGCCCCGCAGTGTAATGGCAAATAGTCTCCATCCTCAGCAAAATAACACTATCCTTGATTGCACTACAAGTCTTATCTGGCAACAACAGGGTAGTGAATATCCCATCTCCTGGCAGGATGCTGAAATCTATGTGGCCCAACTTAACCGCCTAAAATTTGCCGGAATATCCACCTGGCGTCTACCGACCATAAATGAACTCCTCTCCCTCTTTGCGCCCCTCACCACCAGTGCAACTAGAGGTTTTGACCCAGATAAAAATAGACTCTGGAGCTGTGATAGCCATAAAAATCATGAGAGATGGCTGGTTAACTTTGATATGGGTTACGTGGCAAATCAGGATATGAATTGTTTTAATTTTACCCGGGCCGTAAGCAATAATTAAGAAAAGTAGTTCCCCAATTGCCTGTGTAGGGAACGCAGTGGCGCAAGAATAAATTTGACCTTTGTTCCGCAAAATTATAGCCTTTATCAGGTATGAATCAACGGAAGCAATATTTCAAGTAAATTGGCTTATCGCTTATTTACTTAAAATTATTTGGAAGGAGTCAAAAATGAAAAAACTGGGAACAAGCTTATTGTTGCTGATGTTGTTTGTCGCTTTTACCGGAGTGGCACAGGCTGAAATTAAAATTGGTGTACTGGCCAAACGTGGTGCCAGTAAGGCCATGGCTAAATGGAAGGCCACCGGTGATTATCTAAGCACCAAACTTGGTGAACCGGTGATTATTATCCCTCTCAAATTTACGGCCATTGAACCCATGGTTAAGGGTAACAAAATTGATTTTCTTCTTGCCAACTCTGCCTTCTACGTGGAGATGGAAAAAAAGTATGGCGTTAAGGCCGTGGCTACCCTGATTAACTCCCGGGATGGCAAGGCCTTAAAGACCTTCGGTGGCGTTATCCTGGTCAAGGCCGATAGTCCCATTCAGTCCCTGGCTGATATCAAGGGTAAGAAGTTCATGGTGGTTAAATATTCCTCCTTCGGTGGGGCGCAAATGGCCTGGCGCCTCTTTAGGGACAATGGCATTGATCCGCAGAAGGATTTTGCCGCCTTTGCCGAAGGCAAGAAACATGACAATGTGGTTCTTGCTGTGAAAAATGGGGTTATGGATGCCGGTACCGTCCGCACCGATACCCTGGAGCGTATGGTAGGTGAGGGGAAAATCAAGATGGCTGAGTTCAGGGTTATCCACCCTGTCTCCGATGATTTTCCCTTTGTTCGTTCAACCCGCCTCTATCCTGAATGGCCCATGGCTGCACTCACCCATGTCGCCCCTGAAAAAGCTTCCCAGGTGGCTGTGGCCCTGCAAGAACTCGGCTCAGCAGACCCTGCCGCGAAAAAGGCCAAAATTGTTGGCTGGTCAGAGGTCGCAGACTATGGCCCTGTCAGGGATTGCCTGAAGGCTATTAGCTATGGAGCCTTTGCCAACTAACGGGAGGATACTATGTTTAGCAAGAAGGGAATTGCCTTTAAATTTATTGTTGCGGTGTCAGGGGTGACGCAGGTTCTGCTGGTTATTCTTGCCGTGATTGTTTTAAACACCACCAGGAACTCCCAACATCATCAGGCAAACCAGTTTGTTGACACCCTGCATGCCGAGCAGCAACATCAGGAGGATTCCCTGACGAGCAATTTAACTCAAAAAGGCAAATCTGTGGCTGCCCTTTTGGCTAAGACTGGTGCCCCCCTTGTCCTCGGGTATGATTTTGATGGACTACTGGATCTGGGGGCGGCAACCCTGCAGGATAAGGATATTGTTGGTATTGTCTTCACCGGTGGCGACGCCTCTGTTTTGGCCTCTTCTGGTATTACCCAAAATACGGATAAGGTGGTCAGGGAAGAACTTGTTTTTGAGGGTGAAACTATTGGCCGAGTCGAGGTTCATTTGACTTTTTCTGCCATCACTGGAGCCATAAAAAAGGTCAAGGACAGGGTGGATAAGCTAGTGGTAAAAGCCCATGATGAGATGCAGGCTGGGAGCAAACGCCTTAGTTTGATTATAATTGTCGCCATGGGTTTTATCGTTTTATCCCTATGCGGGGCAATCTACCTTAGCCTCAATATCTTTGTGATCAAGCCACTTATGGGTATTGTTTCTGGTATTAATAGCAGTGCTGAACAGGTCAAAGATTCCTCAGGGCAGCTTTCTGAATCCAGTCAGCAATTGGCAGACGGAGCATCCCGCAACGCTACCTCCATCGAAGAGACGTCCTCTGCCATGGAAGAGGTTTCTTCGATGATTCGCCTAAATACGGATAATGCCAATGAATGCAACTCATTGATGTCTGAGGTAAATGAGGTTGTGGCTAAATCCAATACATCCATGGCAGCACAGAAGGCGGCGATTGAAGAGATCACTGTGGCCAGTGAGGAGACGGCCAAGATTGTTAAAACAATTGATGAGATTGCCTTTCAGACCAATCTCTTGGCCTTAAATGCCGCAGTGGAAGCCGCGCGAGCTGGTGAGGCAGGGGCTGGGTTTGCCGTGGTTGCTGACGAGGTTCGTAATCTTGCCATGCGGGCGGCGGCGGCGGCAAAAGAGACCGAGGGTCTTATTGAAACAACTGTTTCCAGGGTGCATGAGGGTGAAGAGCTTGCCCGGAAAACCGATGAAAACTTCAGTCGTGTTTCTGAAAAATCAGCCAAGATGGGAGCTTTGATCTCTGAAATTGCCGTGGCATCCACTGAGCAAAGTACTGGTTTAACCGGTGTTAATAAAGCCCTGGTGGAAATTGATCATGTTACCCAGCAAACCGCCGCAAATTCAGAGGAGGCAGCCAGTGCTTCTGATGAGTTAAACAGTCAGGCCTTGCGGCTTGAGGGATATGTCCATGCTCTTATTGGTCTTATCAACGGAGGAGGGCAGGCGGCTCAGTTATCTTCGGAATCAATGGCTGATACTACTCTTATTCCCTTTGACAGTGGGGATGAGGGTTAATCTCTGTTATTCCCCTGGAGATTAAAGAAAAATTTCAGCCCCTTTTTTATGGTTGGCGAGAATATTTTGGGGGATAAATACGAGCCAACCA
>JAJRUT010000104.1 GCA_024277655.1 Deltaproteobacteria bacterium
ACCTTCTGGATTACCGCAGGCAAAAGGGGCGCTATCAGAACAGCTACTAAAAATGATACAATCGATTCCATTTTTTCTATTCCTTCATCTGGTATTTCAACATCATAAACTTCAAGTAAAACAGCTCTTTTTTCAATCCAGTAAAAACAATCTACCCCTCATGTGTCTTAGGGCTTATAGCAACTTTTCAACCTATAAACAGAGCAGCAACACAACAATCGCCACGACAATATAACCAATATAGAGCTGAATATTGCCATGCTGAATCCAGCGCAGTTTGCCAAGGAAAACCATCATGGGGCCAATAAGATGTTTCTGATAATTACTTTCAGCAATATCATCCACCGTGGACTCCCAGGTAGTAGTACCCGGAAAGATCTTGCTAATACCGGTGTAGATGTTTTTCACCGGCACAAAGGGCTTAAAAAAATCGATCATTTCAGCCGCATAGGATGTTCCAGTATATTGCATCCGCACGGTGGGCTGGGTGAAACCGCAACCCCAGGTGCCACCACTGCCAATCTCCTTGCCGGAGTAAAGCATCTTTCTAACAAGAGACACCACCCCAAGTAGGCCGATAAAGAGAGCCGCTGTCATGGAGATCTTCTGAATGATGACCATAAAGGCCGCGCTGTTAAAACCAACGGCCACAGGCAGATCCTGAATACCGAGAAAGGCCAGCCGGACAAACGGCTCCGGAAACACACCAATCACAAGACAGGCAACAGCCATGAGGGACATAACAAACCCCATGGTAAAACCTGACTCCTTGGCCCCCGCCGCCTTGTCAGTCCGGGGTTCACCCAAAACGGCTAGACCAACAACCTTGGTGAAACAGGCCGTGGCAAGTCCGCCAATCACAGCAAGGGATATAATGGCAAGTATGGTCATAACATAGGGCAACTTCTGGCTGGTTAGGCCCTCAAAGGCCCCGTAATAGATGAGAAACTCACCGACAAAACCACTAAAGGGCGGCAGACCGGAAATGGCCACAGAACCAGCCAGAAAGGTGCGGCCCGTTACCGGCATCCGTTTCATAAGGCCGCCAAGCTCTTCGATATTTTTGGTTCCCGTCTTATGCAGTACCGAGCCAGCCCCCATAAAGAGCAGAGATTTAAAGATGGAATGATTAAAGACGTGGAGCAGGGCTCCGGCAAAGCCAAAGAAGGTCATGGCCTGGTTTTGCTCAGACGCACCAACCATACCGACACCAAGACCAATAAGAATAATGCCGATGTTTTCAACCGAAGAGTAGGCCAGAAGCTGTTTAATATCCTGCTTGGCCAGAGCATACACTACCCCGAAAATACCGGTGACCATACCTGTCGCAAGGACGATCTGACCGATTAGCGGACTGGTGGTATCAAGGAGAAGATAGACCCGAAAGATCCCGTAAATCCCCATCTTAATCATCACCCCGGACATAATGGCCGACACATGACTTGGGGCGGCCGGATGGGCCTTGGGCAACCAGATATGCAGAGGGAAGATACCCGCCTTGGAACCAAAGCCAAGAAAGGCCAGAATAAACACCAAAAGTTTTGAGGATTCCGGCACGGCAGCAAAACTTGCAAAATCAAAACTGCCGGTATGGCTGTAGACAATGGCAAAAGTGGCAAAGAGCAACATCGCCCCGCCCTGGGCAAAAATAAAGTACAGATAGCCCGCCTTACGATTGCCATAACTCTCATAGTCGTACATTACCAAAAAGAAGGAGGATAACGACATGAGTTCCCAGGCCAGCAGGAAGGTAACCATATTGTCCGCCATAACAACAAGGGCCATGGAGCCAATCAGAATACTGAAAAAGAAATAGTTTACCCCGGCCCGCAACCCCTTATGCCGATCTTCCAAATAATGAAAGCTGTAGATCAAAGCCAAAGGCGAAACCAGGAAGATAGGGATCAAAAAGAATAGGGATACACTATCAAGCTTAAATGCCAGGGTGAACAGGTGTAACCAGTTATAACTCACGGCGCATGCCGTGCCACTGATTAGCTTCGGTAACGTAAACATCAGACCAATGCCGCAACCCACAGAAGTTGTAACGATGGTCACAACCTTCATAAAGGTAAATTGCCGACAAAGGAGCAGCCCTGCACTCCCTCCGGCTAAAATCACAGCGATTGACACAAACAGAGTGTCCATTCATTCTCCTCCTAAGAGTTGTTAAAAAGATTCCCACAGGGGATCTTAGTGTAATGAGCCAGCGGAGCCTGAGGCAAACTCACCAACACCTTTTCCTGGCATCACGTCATTACGAGGCACGGATGCGATGCGGTAATCTTTACCAGCAATGCTCCGCCGCGATGACAAGCTCATCATTTTTTCACTAATTTATTACACCAGTATCAGCCCCAAGAGAGCCGAGGCACTGACCTTTTTATAATCTCCCCTCTATTTAGGCGAGTGGATATCAAACCTTGGCGCCTTCAACATTTTACCAATCTGCTCCTTGAGATCAGCCTGCTCTGGATTTTCACTATCCTGCTCCATCAAGAGTTCAAAAAGACGATCCTGCTCAAGCGGATGCACGTATTCCGCCGGTGTACTGTCTTTGAGCTGGATATGGGCCGCCCAGGGGACAAAATAGGTGGTGGCGGGATAATCCTTATGCTCGGAAATGTCGATATTGAGTCCGGCAATATACAGAAGATTTTTCCCGGCATACTCGGCACCGCGCCGTATCGTCTCCACCGTTCGAGCAAACTCAAGCTGAATATTAATTTTTGCCGCCCGTAGGGGTGGATTGCGCGAGGTGACGATGGTGGGCATAAACTGAATCAGATTACGTTCAAGAAGAATCGACTCATCTGTTTCGTGGAAATCCTCCCGAAAATAAAAGAGTTCGGAGGTTAAATGCTTACCGATGGGTTCGCCCTCGCCCCCTTTCCAGACGTATCCCGTGGCATCGATACCCTTGCGAAACTCTTCGGACACCTCATAGGTATGACTGGTACTGATGGCTGAAACAGGCCTAATCTTGCCATCACTTGTGGCCTTGACGATGGACTCAAGATTCAGGACAAGACCGTTTTTCACCGGTCTCGTATCAAAATCAATAAAAGAATTTTTCACCGTAATTAGATGGTTCCCCCGAGCATCCCGGTGGAGAAAGATCCGCCCCCTAGCGAACTGATACTGCTCAACATATGGGGTAATCACATGGGTAATCTTGCCACAGGACACCGACACACAGGTGCCGAGCATCTTGGGGCGGGTACAGGTCCCGTAGGCTCCGGTTTCCGGGTCATAGCCCACATGACTGGCCTGAACAATCACCGAATCCTCACCATGGTGGGCATGGGGCCCATGGCGGTCGGTGGCAACAATCCCACCAACCCGACCATGGTTAAAAGGAAAGGTGCCAAAATGCTTGGTGAGAAGAATAATGGGCCAGCCTTGATTCTCGTCAGAACAAAAGGCCCGGGACGGCATAATCAAACCCTTCCTAAACCCGAGGGTAATACACAGGTTGTACAGTTTCGGTACAAACTCCGCGTAGGGGATAGCCAAACCATCAATCTTGAATGGCGCAAGGGTGCGAATTATGCGTGACTTTTCATAGGAGATATTCATTTTATTTTTGTTCCTGTTCGTAAAAATCTTTTAATTGTCAGCAGAGCGTTCCACTGTAAGCCCAAACCAGTAGGCATCAGCCACCGGAGTTTCCGGAACCTTAATTTCTTCATAGTTATCCCGGCGATCCATCATAAAATTCTGCCAATTCATGGCCTCATCACGGGTCTTGAAGGGGCCGGATTCAGTGGCAAGCCCAAGGCCTTTATATTGAGCCGCAAGTGACTTTCTCACCGCATCCACATCCTGGGTAATACCAATAAGAATTTTCATGCTTTCTTCCTCTTACTTAAAAACATCATTTGTCAATTGGGCTGTCGGTGTAGAGCACCACAGGACAATGTAATAGTTTGGTAACTTCCTTAAATTTCTTTTGGCGAATCCCCTTTTTTGGGGGAGTTCCTTCGCCTTGCAGGCAGAGGATGACACAAATTATATTCCGCCTGTTCCTCGCGTATTCAACAGTCTCGGTGGTAAGGCCCCGGTTATTGGCTAGGGGGATATAACCCACCAAGTCATGGGCATTAACTTTGACCAAGGTATCTCTAAAGACCTGGGTCGCCCCGCCGACCGCACTCTCTGGCAAGAGGTGCAAGACCTCAAGGGATCCATCCATCCTCCGACTCAGATTGAGACCATGGCAGATCACCTCTTCCCCAAGCACCAGGGCGTTGGTCACAAGGAGCACCTTCTTGTTTTTTATGGCCGTCTGTTGCACTTCAGTATCCTGTTCAATATGGCTCAAGCCTGAATCACCCTGTCACGTTCCTATCCGTTGTGCATATCCCGTGCCATTTTTGGAAACGCCCAGAATCCGTACCACACAACGGTTTACCACTGTTGCACTTTTGTTTTTTTTGTTGCAAAATGCAACAAGACATCCCGTAAACAGTCCAAACAACCACAGAACAAGGAGTTGCCCTGTTGTTGCATAGGCGAACCCGCTGTTGCATTATGAAACACAAACCTGTAAGGTGGGGCCGAGAAACACGACCAAATCAACTGGGGAGTAAACAATGCGCCAACCGGGTGGAATCCGCAAAAAAATAACATTCTGGTTTTACCTGGTACTGACCTTTATGATCGGCAGCTCGGTGATCCTCTACACCATTGTTATGGCCGTGGAGGAAAAACTGTTCAACATTGAAAAGGTGGATATTTTTCTGAAAAACACCCTTGAGGTGCGGAGAATGGAAAAGAACTTCCTCCTCTACCGCGACCAGAACTCCATGAACCAATGGGCCTCATACCTTGAGACCACCAGCAAGCAACTTGCCGCCAACGAAAATCTGTTTATCGACCTCAGCTCCCCCGAAGAGGTCGGCGAGGTACGCAAGGCCCTGACATCCTACCAAACTATTTTTAATGAGTTGCAGACAAACTCAAGCGATGACGCATTAATCCATGCCGAAATCAGGATACACGGCAACATCCTTACCACCCTGGCCGAAGACCTCATTATCAGGGAACATCAAACAATCCGGCGCCTCCTCAACCTTACCAGCAACACCCTGCTCTTCACCCTGCCCTTTCTGGTGTTATTCTTTAGCTCCGTTGCCGCCCTCCTGGGCCGAGGCATCGTCTCCTCCCTGAAACAACTGGAGGACCACGCCGCCACCATTGCCACCGGTAATTTCAGCGAAGCCCCCTTCACCAGTTCAAACCGCGAGATCAACAACCTTATCACGGCCTTTAACCGTATGAGTCGGGAACTGAAAAACAGACAGCAACAACTGGTACGCTCGGAAAAACTGGCCTCCCTCGGCACCATGCTGGCTGGCGTAGCCCACGAGTTTAACAACCCTCTATCCAATATCTCAAGCTCAGCCCAGATCCTTGCCGAAGAGCTACACCCCAAGGAACACCAGTTCCCCCTACAGCTGGTACAGCAGATCAGTAGCGAGACCAGTCGCGCCGAGACCATCATAAAAACCCTCCTCCCCCTGGCAAGGGAAGAGAAATTTCACCGGGATCATTACCCCTTAAAGAAATTATGGCAGGAAGTGCTAACCCTCCTGCGCGACCAGATAGGAGCAGGCATCACAGTACACCTCAACATAAACAGCGACCTTACGATCTTTGCCGACAAGGCCAAGATCCAGCAGGTCTTTATCAATCTATTAAAAAACAGTGCTGACGCCATGGAGCAACGGGGGGAGATTCACATCAACGGCTGGCAGCATCAGTCCCATTTCAAAATAACCATTCGCGATACTGGCCCCGGCATTCCTGAACCGGTGCAGGCCAGGATATTTGACCCTTTCTTCACCACCAAGGATGTTGGTCACGGTTCCGGCCTTGGCCTGTTTATCGTCCATGATATTATGACCCAGCACGGTGGCACCATTGCCATTACCAGCCCAGGGAAGGGATGTGAATTCACCCTGATCCTCCCCTCCGGAGAACAGTCCAATGGATGATATTGAAATTTTAGTTGTTGATGATGAAGCCGTGGCTCTAAAAAACCTGTGCCACGTTCTTAAAAAAGAGGGCTACCACGTCATCCCCGCCAAGAGTGGCAAACAGGCCCTTGCCCACCTTGAACGTCAGGAGTTTTCCCTGGTTATCACCGATCTAAAAATGCCCCAGGTGGATGGAATGCAGGTCTTAAAACGGGTCAAAACCATGTATCCCAAGACCGAGGTGATTCTGATTACCGGCTTTTCCACCGTTGATTCAGCCGTGGAGACCTTAAAGGCCGGAGCCTATCACTATATCAGTAAGCCCTTTAAACTCGACCAGGTGCGCAAGATAGTGGGGGAGGCCACCCAGAAATACCAACTGCTCAACGAGGTTGAGGAGCTTCGAAAACAGATTCATCAGGACCGGCAACAACCACAACTCATCACCCATAATCAGGATATGCAGAATCTCCTGAAAATGGCCAAGCAGATCGCCGCCACCGACACCAATGTCGTAATCAGCGGCGAATCTGGAACCGGCAAGGAACTTCTGGCTAAATACATCCACAACAACAGCCCAAGACATAGCGAAACCATGCTATCCATTAACTGTGGAGCCTTTAGCGAGGATCTCCTGGCCAACGAACTATTCGGCCATAAAAAAGGGGCATTTACCGGGGCAACCGACGACAAAAAAGGTCTGGTTGAAATGGCCACCGGCGGCACCTTGTTCCTCGATGAGATTACCGAAATGTCACTATCCATGCAGGTCAAATTCCTCCGGGTCCTACAGGAGCAAGAGATCATGCGGGTGGGGGGGACGGAGCCAATAAAGGTGAATGTCCGGTTCCTGGCAGCCACCAACCGCGACCTTGACCAAGAGGTCAAAACAGGTCAGTTCCGCCAGGATCTGTTCTACCGGATCAATGTAGTATCCATGGAAATCCTGCCCCTATCAGAACGCAAGGACGATATCCCCCTCCTCGTCCAGTTCTTTCTGGAAAAGTACAACAACATCATGCACAAGGAGGTCACCATAGTCACCCCGGAAGTACTGGAGACACTGCAACGCTATGACTTCCCCGGTAACGTCAGGGAGCTTGAAAACATTATCGAGCGCGGTGTGGCTCTCGCCAACAATGACACCCTGGGGATTGCCCAAATACCCAGCGATCTTTGTAGCCTCGACATGCAAACCTTCCGCAAGAGTGTTGGCAAATATGCCTCCATGGAGGAGGTTGAAAAGTCCTATATCGAGTGGATTCTAAAGGAAACCGGCTTCAACAAAACCGAAGCAGCCAAGGCTTTAGGCATTGACCGGGTGTCACTGTGGCGAAAGATCAAGAAATTACAGATTGAAGAATAAAAAGCACTGCACATCCTTGACAAACTAATCTCTCCGGATAACGCTGAGGGCAGGCTCCCTATTGACAGATAGGACGAACGTTGCTAATCCTTTGCTCCTTATTTCGTTTTCAGCAAGGAGCATTACCATTAAGTCAGCCCGCACCCATACCATCAGGAAACTTCTCCTAAACCTCTACTTCTGGCCTCTCTTCTGTGCAGTGACCCTGACCCTACTTATCCTGATCCCACCCTGCGCAACCATCCTTGGCCTGACTCGACCGCAACCGACCTCAACCTTTTTCCGCCGGGGGATACGCCTTTACGGCCTGATTGTTGTCCGCCTTATCCCCTTCTTCGGGCCAACCCGACTTATCAACAAATCAGGCAAACCCACAAAACCAACCATCTTTGTCGCCAACCACCTCTCCTCCATTGACCCGTACTGTTTTGGCGTAGTGGACACCGAACACGCCATGCTGACCTCATGGCCCTTTAATATTCCCCTGTTTAAATCCATGATGCGGGGGGCCGAATATATTGACAGCAGAAAAGGCTGGGAGTCCATCCAGCGTCAGGCGACAGCTCTGCTAAACAAGGGATGTAACCTTATCATCTGGCCGGAGGGACATCGCTCTAGAGATGGCAAACTTGGTTCTTTTGAACGGGGTGCCTTTCGCCTGGCGGTGGAGTGTGACTGCTGTATCACTCCGGTTTGTTTTATTGATACCGACCTAGTTCTGGCACCCGGCCAACGATTCCTATCACCATTTCAACCCACAGTTGTGCTCCTGCCCCCGATCTTCCCCCAAAAGGATGAGAAACCGCGCAGGGCTATTAAAAAGCTATGCGCAACAACACGGCAGGCCATTGCCACAGAACTCTCAGAGCATCACCATGGATAAAATATTTAAACAGGGCCTTGCCCTGCGTACTATGCCGGTTAGCCAGTGCATCGAGCAACAGAACATCCTCTTGCAAAAGCATCTCAAACAGGCCATGCAGGGTACCCATTACAGGCAGACGTATACCGATCTTGGCATTACCCCCCAAGAGATCAGCCTCGACAATTTCAGTGATCTGCCCCTGACATCCAGAGCTGATCTTAACGATAGAAGCCATCTCTTTCAGGCCGTGCCGGACGATAAAATTCGCGACCTATCCCTCACCTCCGGCACCACCGGCAATCCGGTGCGCATCCCCTACACCAGAAATGACCTGCACCGCCTGGCTTACAACGAGGCCATGGCCTTTCATGGTGCCGGGGTCAAAAAGGGCGATACTTACCTTGTGGGGGTGACCATTGACCGCTGTTTTATTGCCGGCCTTGCCTACTACTCCGGCCTTGTGGAACTTGGTGCCACGGCAGTGCGCTCCGGCCCAGGCCAACCGGCACGGCAATGGGAGTTTATCGAACAATTACGTCCTAAGGGGATTATCGGCGTACCCTCATTTTTGCTCCAGATTGGCAAATGGGCCTTGGAGCATGGTAAAAAGCCATCTGAATCATCCATCCAGTCACTCATCACCATTGGTGAGCCGATCCGCAGGCCTAATTTTGATTTAACCCCACTGGGCTATGATTTACAAGAGATCTGGCAGACCCCCATCCACGCCTCCTATGGTGCCACCGAACTTGAAACAGGTATCAGTGAGTGTGTCATGCAGCGAGGCGGACATATCCATCCGGAACTGATGCTTGCTGAAATTATTGATGAGCAGGGCAACCTTGTGGCTCACGGCAAATCTGGCGAACTGGTGGTGACACCCCTTGGGGTTGAAGGATTCCCCTTGGTGCGTTTTCGCACCGGAGATATCACTAGAATAGACCCTACCCCCTGTGACTGTGGCTGGACAACGCCCCGCATCGGCCCCATTGAAGGTCGCCTGGCCCAACGCCTTAAAGTGAAGGGGACAACAATCTATCCCGACACCATTTTTCAGGTTTTGCAAGAAATCAAAGAGCTTGGCCCAGCCTATCTCGAAGTCACCGCTTCCTACGACCTGTCTGATGAGATAAAGGTTGTGGTTGCAGAGGAAAGTGCTATAAGTGTCAAGGAAATTACGAACCTCCTCCAGGCCAGACTAAGAGTCCGTCCCGAGGTGGAAAAACAACCGGGAAAAGCGATTATGACCAAGATGTCGTCAGGGGGACATAAGCTGAAGCGGTTTTTTGACAATAGAAAGTAGACAGGAACGACAGAAGATAAAGAAGTATAGAGACAAAAAAGTATAGAAGAACAAGCCAGCACCTTCTTTACCCCCTTTGCCTCTATGCCTCTCTACATTCTCTAAAAAAATGAGTTGTCCAAACGAACACTGGGGACTTGAATTTTCCCAGGAAGAAATTACACACTGTAAAAAAAATCAGGGTCTTTTATCACTGGAACTGGAGCTCTCCAGAGCCTGTAACCTGCGGTGCATCTACTGCTACGCCGAGTCCGGACTCGCTCTGGATAATGAGATAAGCCTTAGCACCATCCTTTCTGTTATTAGCCAAGCCGCTAGTCTTGGCGCCAAAAAAATCATCATCCTTGGCGGTGGTGAGCCCCTCCTATACCCGCATATCATGACCATTATGGATCATATCCTGGCCCATAACATGGCCGTTGACCTCTTCACCAATGCAACCCTGATTGATTCTGAAATGGCGCAACAACTTTACGCACGCAAGGTTGCCATCTCCATGAAGATGAACAGCCAGAACGAGTCTGTGCAGGATGAACTTGCTGGACGTAAGAACTCTTGGCAGGAAATCCAGCAGGGTTTTCACGCCCTGCAAGAGGCAGGTTATCCTAACGCGGATCACACCCTGGGCATTGAGACCATTATCTGCGCCCAAAATTATGCTGAGATCCCAACATTATGGCGCTGGGCACGGGATAATAATATTATTCCCTATATCGAGACCATGACCGACCAGGGACGCGCCAGCCAGCATAAATCACTATCCGTAAGCCCCGAAAAGGTCAAATCCCTGTTTGAACATCTGGCCGTAATCGACAGGGACGAATATGGTCACAACTGGTTACCCCGCCCACCACTTGCAGGCTCCCACTGCGCTAGGCACGAATACTCCTGCACCGTCACCTCAATCGGCGAGGTCTTCCCCTGCCCCGGCGTCTCCATCGCCACCGGTAATATTAGAACACAACCCCTTGCAGAAATCCTTAACGGCTCCACAGTCATTCAGGAGTTGCGCCATATCCGCACCAATATCCACGGCAAATGCAAGGAATGCGAGCATCTGGAATTCTGCTACGGCTGTCGGGGCAACGCCTACCAATGTACCGGTGACCATCTGGCGTCAGACCCTGCCTGCTGGCTTAAAGATTGATATCGATAGACAAAACTCAAGGCAGTAAGTCATGGAAAAATGCTGAAACTCAGTCCTGACGAAACAACAATCATCGGCAATCTACCCGACCGCTGGCTGCGAATGGACACCATGAGCCAACACGCTGTACTCGAGGTGGGGCGCGCCCTGCATGATGCTAAAATGAGGGATTTCCCCCCTGAGTGTTGTGGACTCATCGCCGGATCAAAACACGGTTCCCTTGCCACAGATCTCACCTTTAAACAAACTCTTCAAGACGGGGTGGCCTTTGCAAGCCCGGCTCTTTTCGGTTATACTCTGGCCAATATCAGCCTTGCTGAGGCGGCCAGCCAGTACAAGATTACCGGGCCTGTGTTCTGTGTACTTGACACAGAGCCATTAAAAGCCGCGCAACAAGAGGCCAAACGCTGGCTTCGTTTTATGCCACCAAACTCGTTTGTCATTTATGGCGAATTGGATGTGATCCCCGCAGGTGACAGTGAACAAATTACGGCTACATTTTATATTCAAAAAAGCGCACAGCAATAACATCTTTTACAACCCACGAAGTCACAGAGAAAAATGGCCCATCTCACCTTAATCTATCCGCGCTGGTCAAAGATCCCCGAACAGACCGAATTTCACCTGCCCCCCCATGGCCCGGTCTGCGTGGCCGCCGCCATCCCCGACTCATACGCCATCACCTTTATTGATGAGAATATCGACAAGATTGACTTTGACTCAGAAACAGATCTTGTCCTGATCTCCATGATGCTTACCTGTCAGCTCCCCAGGGGGATTGAGATCGCCAAACGATTTCGTCAACAGGGTATCAAAACTATTGCCGGTGGCATCGCCACCATGCTCCACGCCGATGAAATTGGTCGCTCTGTGGATTGCGTATTTTTAGGTGAGGTTGAAGACGGCAGGCTGGCAAAGGTTCTCCGTGACCACGAAGAAAACAAACTTGCGCCACTCTACGATTACTTCCAAAATCCGCCCCCCATCGACACGGTGGGTACAGCGCGGCGTTCCATTTTAAACCGTGAAAAATATATGTACAGGGGCGTACCCATGGTGGATCTGGCCCACGCCTCCAGGGGATGCAAGTTCAACTGTTTCCCTTGTTGTACCGGATACCTTGGCGGCAAGGTCTTTCGCCCCCGGCCCATTGACAAGGTGATTGAAGAACTTGCCGCCATCGACAATAATCGCATCTTTCTGGTGGACAACTCCCTGGCCCAGGACAAGAGGTGGCTCCTTGAACTCTTTGAGGCCATGATCCCCTTGAAAAAGAAATGGATCAGCCACCCCATCCTTGATGATGATGAGGTATTGGCCAAGGCACGGGACGCAGGGTGCTGGTATGTGTATCAGGCCATATTCGACACCTCGGGCCATATCCGTAACCGGGTGCGGCGCCTTAAAGAGTTTGACATTGGGGTGGAGGCCGCAGTTCTCCTTGGCACCGACAACCAATCGGTTAACTACATCAAGAAACTGGTGGATTTTCTCCTTGAAATAGATGTGGACATGGCTGAATTCTCTATTCTCACCCCGTTTCCCCACACCCCTGCCACCGAACGTTTTGCAAAACAGGGTCGCATCCTCCAC
>JAJRUT010000105.1 GCA_024277655.1 Deltaproteobacteria bacterium
CTGGATTGAAAAAAGAGCTGTTTTACTTGAAGTTTATGATGTTGAAATACCAGATGAAGGAATAGAAAAAATGGAATCGATTGTATCATTTTTAGTAGCTGTTCTGATAGCGCCCCTTTTGCCTGCGGTAATCCAGAAGGTTAAGGCCTATTTTGCGGGCAAGCAGGGGCCACCCCTCCTTATTAATTATTATACCATGAGCAAACTCTTTAAAAAGGGCTCGGTCTATTCAACCTCCACAAGCTTTGTTTTTAGACTGGGGCCTGTGGTTGGTTTTACCACAAGTATCATGATGCTTATGTTCTTTCCCATGGCGGAGATTGAGCCTCTGTTTTCATTCCATGGTGATGTTCTCATCCTCTTCTATCTTATGGGTCTTGGTCGGTTCTTTACGATCCTGGCAGCGCTCGACACCGCCTCTCCCTTTGAGGGGATGGGCGCGGCGCGGGAGGCGTTTTTTGCGACCATTGCCGAGGCCACCGTGTTTTGTATTCTGATCCTGTTTTTCAGGCTCACCGGCAGTCTCAGCTTTAGCGAGTTCTTTACAGGGCCACATGCGATCAATCTCATGGGAGAGTACGGGGCACTTCTTGTTCTGGTTGTGGTGGGGCTGTATATTGTTATGCTCACCGAGAACTCCAGGGTTCCGGTGGATGATCCTGCCACCCATCTTGAGCTCACCATGATCCATGAGGTTATGATCCTTGATCATAGCGGCCCTGATCTGGCCCTGATTGAGCTTGGTGCCTATTTTAAACTCCTCTTCTACTCAGGGTTTCTGGCCCGGTTGATTGACCCGTTTCATTCTGAAAATAGTGTCATCAATGGTTTGTTATTCTACGGCGTGGTCACCTTTATTTATATGACCATCGGGGTGGTGGAATCCATCACGGCGCGCTACAAGATGAACCTTGTCCCTAAATTTATCCTGACACCATTCATTTTGGTCTTCTTTGTGACCATCCTGACCATGGGGGTGATGTAATGATTGAATTTTCCCATGCGATTTTATCACTGAGCCATTTTGGTGACGCCTTACTCTCTCTCACCGTTCTGTCGGTGCTCCTGTCCCTTGGCTCAAACCGGGTACGGGCCTTGATTAAGATTATGGCCTTTCAGGGTATTGTCGTGTCCCTTATTCCATTTTTCCTGGAACATCATGGCGAGATGAGTACCGGCTCCATTATTCTTCTGCAAATCATGCTTCTGGTAAAGGGGCTTATTATTCCGGGATTTATGTATGCCGCGGTGCAGAAGGTGAAGATTCAGCTGGAGGTTGAGCCGATTGTTGGCTACAACGCCTCCCTGTTTTTTGGCGTTATCTTTATTCTACTGGCGGCCTTTATCACCGATCGTCTGCATATCTCCTTGCCGGTTGATAATGATCTGTTGATGATTGCTGCCCTCACCACCCTGGCCTCCGGTCTGTTTCTCATCATGACTCGCCACAAGGCGATTACTCAGGTTATTGGCTATCTGATGATGGAAAACGGTATCTATCTGGTTGGTACGGCGCTCGCCAAGGAGACCCATACCATGTATGTGGTTGAGTTTGGAGTTCTGCTCGATCTCCTGGTTGGTATCATGATTATGGGTATTGTGGTGCATAATATTAACTCCTCCTATGACGATGTTGATACGGCGCTCCTGGGACAGTTAAAAGACAACTAGGTTGTAAAACGAAAAAGAAGGTTTAAAAATGTTAGAACTTATAATGGTGATCCCCTTACTCACGGGGGTTATATCGATGTTTGTACCGGTGTGGATTGGGCGCGGTATTTTGATTGTGACGGCGCTCCTGCATCTGCAACTCACCGTCTTTGGCTGGCTTGGCAAAATTACTCCGGTCTTCCCCGATTATTTTGCGGTGACCCATGAGGGGATGCTGATCCTCATGGTCACCTCATTTGTCTTTTTGTTTATCTCACTCTATGCCGTGGCGTATATGAATGAGGCGGAGATTTCCTCTGAACCAATCTACACCGGTTGTACCCTGTTTTTTCTGGCCACCATGTCCATGGTTACCCTGGCGGATCATCTCATTGTCCTGTGGATTGCCATTGAGGCCACGACACTTATGAGTGCCCCCCTGATCTTTTTGAATCGCTCCAAAACGGCATTAGAGGCCACCTGGAAATATGTAATGATCTGCTCGGTGGGGATTGCCCTGGCGTTACTTGGTTGCTTCTTTGTGGTGCTTGCCATGGATCTTGGCGGGGTGCATGTGCCCATCAGTTTTTCCTCACTTGGTACGGTTGCGGATAAGCTTGATCCGGTTTGGCTGAAGGCTGGCTTTATCTTCCTTATCATTGGTTACGGTACCAAGATGGGCCTTGCTCCCATGCACACCTGGTTGCCCGATGCCCATAGTGAAGCACCAAGCCCAGCCTCGGCACTGTTGTCCGGCGCGCTTTTAAACTGTGCCTTCCTGGGTGTGTATCGCGGTCATCAACTTATGTATCAGGCCGGTCTTGGTGATTTTTCCGGCAATATACTGATCGGTTTTGGTCTTTTGTCCATGCTTATCGCCGCTATTTTTATCTTTAATCAGACAGGCTATAAGCGGATGCTGGCCTACTCCTCAATTGAAAATATGGGTATTATCGCCTTTGGTGTCGGTATTGGTGGTCTGGCGACCTATGGGGCGATGCTTCATCTAATTCACCATTCGCTGATTAAGTCCTCCCTCTTTCTATCCTCTGGCAATGTCCTCTTGGGCTATGGCAGTAAGCTTATCGATAAGACGGGGAATATGGCCAAGCTCTTTCCGAAAACCTTCACCGCCTTTTTCGCAGGCTTTGCCGGGATTTCGGGTTTCCCACCCTTTGGGATTTTTATTTCGGAACTACTCATCATTATGGGGGCCTTTCAGCAGGGGCGCGGACTTGAGGTGTCGATCTTTATTCTGGCACTTATCCTGGTCTTTGCCGGAGCCTCGCGCCTTGTCACCAAGATGTGTTTTGCCAGGTGTGATAATCCGCACATCCTGGTGAAGGAGAATCTGGCGCGAACCCTGCCATCCTACGCGCTTCTTCTTGCTTCACTTGTGCTTTGTATCTGGTTGCCAGATAGTCTGTATGAAACAATTCTTTCGGCAATTGCCACAATCGGAGGTGGGGTCAATGGATAAATTACTGCAAATACAAAATAATGAACGGCTAAATAGGGCTGATATTCCCCATCTTGACTTTGCTGATTTTCGTGCGGCCCTCCTTGATTTTGTCAAGGATGACGGGCAGATCGTCCAGTTCTTTGCCTATGAGGATCAGGGGCAGATTAAGCTGCTCGCGGTACTTCGCAATGATAAACTGTATGTAACGGGTTGTGATGGGCCGGACAGCTTTACCTCTCTTACGGTAGAATCAGAAAAATTCCATATGTTTGAGCGGGAGATTGGCGAGCAGTATGGCCTCAAGGCCGAGGGTCATCCGTGGTTTAAGATGGTGCGTTACCACAAGAACTATACCGGTAAAAAGGATGTGTTCGACAATGATTACACTCAGGACATCCCCGGTAACTATCCGTATTTTACGGTGGATGGCGAGACCGTGCATGAGGTTGCGGTGGGGCCGGTGCATGCCGGAATCATTGAGCCTGGGCATTTTCGTTTCCAATGTTGTGGCGAGCGGGTCTTTCACCTGGAAATTCAGCTCGGCTATCAGCACCGTGGGGTTGAGAAGTTGTTGCAAACTGTCCCCATGAAACGGCTGCCCATCATTGCCGAGACCATCGCTGGGGATACCAGTATTGGTCACAACCTTTGTCAGGCCCAGGCCATCGAGGCGCTGGCGGATATCAAGGTTGATGAGGGGGCGTCCATCGTCCGTACTATTGCCCTTGAACTTGAACGTATTGCCAATCATATAGGTGACTTGGCGGCACTTAGTCTGGATGTGGCCTTTAATCCACCTGCGGCCTATTTTGGTCGGATTCGCGGGGAATATTTGAACCTTACCCAGATTCTCGGCGGCAATCGTTTTGGCCGTGGTCTGGTGCGACCAGGCGGTGTTACCCTGGTGATGGGGGAGGAGCAGAGAAAACTTCTGCGCGACAAACTTGCCGAAGTCACCCCTGAGGTGGAGCACGTGAATGAGCTGATCTTCTCAGCCCCCAGTGTCCAGGGTCGTTTTGATAGCACTGGTACGGTGAGTCATGAGAATGCCAGAAAAATTGGCCTTGTGGGCTATTCCGGCAGGGCGTGTAATCTGCCCTATGATGCCAGGGTGACGTTTCCCACCGAATGTTACGGAGATTTACCGGCCAATGTCAACGACAAGACCGACGGTGATGTCTGTTCCCGGGCCACGGTGCGGCGTGAGGAAATTATGCACTCTACCGCCATCATCAATACCCTGCTTGAACGTCCGGCAGAGGCGGCAAGTTATATTCCTGAAGAGATCAGTCTTGCTCCGGACTCCTTTGTGGTGTCCATCAATGAGGCGTGGCGGGGAGAGGTTTCCCACTGTATCATCACCGACGGTAAGGGCGATATCCTGCGCTACAAGGTGAAGGATCCATCCTTTCATAACTGGACGGGCCTTGCCCTGTCTCTTCGGGATGAGGGGATTTCTGATTTTCCATTATGCAATAAGAGCTTTAATCTCTCCTACTGCGGATTTGATATTTAAAAGGCGATATAGACAAGAATGAATAGGTTGAAAAAATGTTAAAAGTCATAAAAAATAGAATAGAACAGGGGCATCGGACATCGAAATACCCCAAAGAGCCCATCGAGCTGTATGAGCGTTTTCGCGGTTTGCCTAAAATTGATGCGGGGTGCGCTGATACGCTGGTTAAGCGTTGTGCGGATGCCTGCCCTCAGGAATGTATTGATACCGAAACCAAGCAGATTGATCTTGGCCGTTGTGTGTTCTGCGGACTGTGCGAGACCTTGTCCGGCGGGGCGTTTGCAAAGTTTAGTCAAAACTTTGAGATGGGTACCTCAAGCCGTGATGATCTCTTTACCCACGGTAGTTTGCCGGAGCTTGCGGAGCATTCCCAAACCCACTTTAAAAAACTCTTTGGTCGTTCGTTACAGCTCCGGCAGATTTCAGCGGCAGGTTGCAACGGTTGTGAGGCGGATACCAATGTTCTGAACACTCCGTTTTTTGATCTGCAACGGTTCGGTATCCAGTTTGTAGCCTCCCCCCGCCACGCAGACGGCATCCATGTCACCGGGCCGATCTCTAAAAATATGCGCCAGGCCACCATTACCACCTGGGAGTCGGTGCCAAGCCCCAAGGTTGTGATTGCCAGTGGTGCCTGTGCTATTTCCGGCGGGCCGTTTTATGGTAGTGACGAGATTGTTGGTGATTTAAACAAGCTTATCCCGGTGGATCTCTATATCCCCGGCTGTCCGCCCCATCCACTTACCACTCTCCATGCCCTGCTGAACTATTTTAAATAGGGGTGGGGTGATCTCCCTTGGCGAAGCGTGTCCGGGGTTTCTTCGGTGGGGCTCAGGGTCAAATCTCTATTCTTGACAAAGTGTCTCTCGTGGTTGATAGGTGAGGGTGGTCAGTCTCTTTGGGGTTTGTCATTTATAAAGATTTGCCCCCCCCTCTCTCTCTTGACATTACCGTAATACAGTATTACTGTTCGGTCTGGTTCTAGACAGGCATGTTGGAGTGTTTGGCAAAAACTGAAAACGACAAAACGACTCAAACGACTCAAACGACTCAAACGA
>JAJRUT010000106.1 GCA_024277655.1 Deltaproteobacteria bacterium
TGATAGTTTTGTGGTCAGGGAATGGGCGTGTTTAGCGTATGCTTGTTGGCCTGTGGCTTAGAATGCGTCCTGTGGCAATGCGACATAAATGTTGCAAGTTTATTTATGCTTCGGTATAGGAAGAGTGGTGTTTGTCCGGTGCAAGATGTTGAAGTTTCGCAATTTGTTCCTGTTTGCAGTTTCGGTTTAACTTTAACATTAGGGTGGTGGTAAAATGCTGACGCCCCAGTGTTAAGCTAGATGCGATGCCGATGTTGAACAAAAACTTGACAACTGCAGTTTATAGGTTTAGGTAATTATTTAGATGTTGAGAATCCCCCTCTTGAGGGGGAATAGTTATATATAAAACTTTGGAGAGGAGGTTATTTTGAGTGCTCCCCCTTGGGGGAGGGAAGGTTGTTGCCTGATCCGCTAATCAGGTAACGATCTGGAACAAACAAAACAGGCCAGTCCTTTTTTGGGAGCTGGTCAAAAAAATAAAATCACGGGTGCTGGCTTGTTGGAGGTGCAGCACGGGTATGACTTGATTTTATACACATGTCAGGGAGGAGTTTATGGAAGGCGTCTTATTTCTTGTTTTTTGGCTTGGTTGCGCTGGTCTCCATACCTTGTTTGAACTAAAAGTACTGCCCGCAATAAAGGGGTGCTGTGAAGATGAGGAGACATTTCGTAATTTTTAATGCCCCTGAATCACTCTAATGGGAGAAAATTAGAGAATCAGGCAGTGGGCAAATGCATTTTTTTAATGGGAAGGGCCCTTGTCCACCCATAAGATAAAAAAACGAAATGTTTTAATTAACGATCAATATCGTATTAGTTTCAAGGAGACTGTAATGAATAATATTCTCGCGAAAGTCTTACCCCAAGAGGGTGGGCTTGAAGTTTCATCGTCAACCAAATATAATACTGCTGTTATTCTGATGGGATGCCTGGCTGTTGTTGGTGTCGCCACAGGAGCCCATGCCTTTTTTATGGGGTATGAGCATGCTTATGGTACTAGTCGTGATGTGCCATGGGGGCTGTTAATTGCGGCTTATGTTTTCTTTGTTGTTACATCCACAGGTTTATGTCTTGTATCTTCAATTGGTCATGTCTTTGGCGTTGAAAAATTTCAACCCATTGCTAAGCGATCTGTCTTTATGGCAATTTCAACCATTATTGCCGGTTTCATTGTTATTGGTTTTGAAATTGAAAACCCCTGGAGAATGGCGATATATAACATCACCTCCCCCAATTTGACCTCAAACATCTGGTGGATGGGTACCCTATATGGTGCGTACCTCTTCTTTATGTTGATTGAGTATGCCTTGCTCACCATGAATAAACATAAAGAGGCTGCGACCCTGGGCTTGCTTGGTGTTGTGTCCGGTATTGCCGCTCACTCAAATCTGGGCGCTGTTTTTGGTCTGTTAAATGGCCGTGAGTTCTGGCATGGGCCTTATATGCCAATCTATTTTATTACCTCTGCTATGATGTCAGGTTGTGCTGCTGTCGTCTTTTTTACCTGGATTGGTTACAAGGCCAATGGTTGGGAAATGAGTGACAAAATGAAGGAATCTCTCACTGCCACTGCCAAACTTGGGGCTCTTCTTATTACGGTTATCTCTTTCTTTACCTGTTGGAAGATGATCTCCGGTGTTAGTGGTCAGCCTCCAGGAAAATACGAAGCCATGATGGCTCTTCTTACCGGGCCCTATGCCACTAAATTTTGGGTAGGTGAGATATTGCTTGGCCTGATTATTCCCTTTACCATTATTCTTATGACCAAGGCTAAGTCAATGAACGCCCTGTTCGTGGCTTCGGTATCCAGTGTTATTGGTATTTTCTTTATGCGTTACGATCTTGTTGTGGTTGGCTTTCTTGTTCCGCATTTTCATGGAATGGGGATAACCGATCTGCCACACCTCTTTCCATATAGCCCTTCATGGCACGAGATTGGTGTTGTTGCTGGTGCTGTTGGTTTATGTGGAATGCTGTTCCTTATGGGTGAGAAACTCTTTAAGGGGCATCTTTCTGAGGATCACTAATCTAGTGACAGAATGTGGGAAGTGGGGCGTGTTTTGTTTAAAAAGCATGCCCTGCTTTTTAGGTATGTTCTGTGTGCTTGGAGGATCGTATGGTCGGAAAAAGAAAAGATGTCAGTCCTATAAATAATGACTCTCCCGTCTATCCAATTGGTGTTGCGGCACGGCTTGTTGGGGTTCATGCAAGAACCTTGCGGATATATGAGGCTGAAGGACTTGTGCGTCCAGCGCACAAAGGGAATCGCCGGATGTTCTCGCAGAATGATATTAGTTGGATTAACTGCTTGCGGTCGATGATTCATGATCAGGGAATTTCTATTCCTGGGTTGAAAAAACTTTTAAAGCTTGTGCCATGTTGGGAAGTTGCTGAGTGTTCTCACAGCGGATGTGGGGGGTGTGATGCCAGTGTTGACTGGGCTGTGCCTCGCTCCTTGCATCAGGTTGGAGATAAGGATGCTCGTGTTGCTGCTAAGCTAAAAGATCTTGAAGAGAGAGAACCTCGAGAGGTCACAGGAAAAAAGCAAGTATCACCTGGGTGATTTTTGGACGGCGCCGCAGGGGTGAGGATGAGAGGCGTGTTGCTGTTGCTTGACGTCTTTTTAAATGTCCATGGAATATAAGGGTTTTTTGCCAGAAATGGTGGAAAACCCTTTTTTTATGGACGAAGGATAATGGTACATCAGGCTTGATATCTTCGTCTAGTTCCCTTCCGGTTTTAGTCCAAATTTTTTGATCTTTCGGCGTAGGGTGTCCTTTGATATCTTGAGCTCACGACAGGTTGCCATCTTTTTCCAGTTGTTACGGGTAAGTGTAGCGGCAATGGCTATTTTTTCAATATCTTCAAGAGTTTGGCCCGGTACGTTATGGTTAATGCTGGTGGAGTCCCCACTTCCCAGCGTCTTGCCTGCCCCCTGGGGGGCGAAGGTTTCCGGCAGATGTTCTGGTTGAATAAAGCCCCCGGGGCAAAGGATAAAGGCATATTCGATGACATTCTCAAGCTCTCTGATATTTCCTGGGAAATCATAACGCATCAGGATGGCAAGGGCCGCGTCGGAAATTCCAACAATATCCTTTGACTGTTGAGCTGCAAATCTTGAGGTGAAGTGTTCTGTTAGAAGTGGGATATCTTCCATGCGTTCCCTTAGGGGGGGCAGGAGGATCTTGACAACATTGAGCCTGTAGAACAGATCTTCACGGAATACGCCTTCCTTGACTTGGTGCTGGAGGTCACGGTTGGTTGCGGCGATAATTCGTACATCGGCCTGGACCGGGCTATTTGAACCCAAAGGCTCGTAGGTCTTTTGTTGAATAACCCGTAAAAGTTTAACCTGTAGTGATTGGGGGATATCACCTATCTCATCAAGGAAGATAGTTCCCCCCTCAGCGGCGGCAAAGCGACCAAGACGATCGCGCTTGGCATCAGTGAAGGCGCCGGCTTTGTAACCGAAAAGTTCGGACTCAAGCAGGGTGTCTGGCAGGGCGCCGCAGTTCACCGTTATAAAGGGTTTTTTTGAGCGGCTGGATGCATTGAAAATGGCCCTGGCAATTAGTTCCTTGCCGGTGCCGCTATCTCCTAGAATTAAGACATTACTGGGGCTTTTGGCGATCTCTGGCAGGATGGTGAATATGCGTTGCATTGCTGTTGATTTGGAGATTATCTCATCAAAGGTGTAGCGCATGGTGAGTTGCTTGCGAAGATTATCCAGAATGGATAAATCTCTGAATGTCTCCACACCACCAATAATTGTCCCTTCATGATCCACTAGGGGTGAGGCACTAATCGAAATGGGAACCTGTTTGTCATCTACTGTTCTTATGGTGATTGACCGGTTGCAAACTGGCTTACCACTATAGATAGACTGGGCAATGGCGCAGGTTTTTCCGCATATCGAGGAGTGAAAGACCTCGCTGCAATACTTGCCAATGGCATCATTGCGGTGCCAGCCTGTGATAGTCTCGGCGGCCCGGTTAAATGAGGTGATTTGCCAGTTGCGGTCCACTGTAAAGACACCATCGGCAACCGAGTCGATAATAAGGTCATTCTTGATGTTTGCGGTGATATCACGAAAGGTTTCAACACCACCAATAACCTCACCTTCAAAATCCAGGAGTGGGGCGGCACTGATGGAGACCGGGATGGTTGTGCCTGCTTTTTGGGTGATGAAGATAGAGCGATCAATGATTTTCCGTCCCTCATTGATGGAGCGTTGGAGAATACAGGCCTCTCCGCAAACAGAAGAGTGAAAAATCGCCGAGCATTGTTTGCCGACAACCTCTTTGGCAGTCCAGCCGGTGATCGTCTCGGCAGCTTTGTTAAATGAACTGATCTTCCAGTCGTTATCCACGGTGAATACACCATCGGCAACGGAATCGAGGATGAGGTCGTTGCGCATGGTGTCTGTGACATCATGAAAGGTCTCAACCCCGCCTATAACAAGGCCATCCGGGGAGGTGATGGGGGCGGCCGTGATTACGATTGGTTTTCGGGTCCCCTCTTTGGTCGAGATTGTCAGGGTCTTATTGCTGGTGGTCTGATTGTTGGTGATACATTTGCCGAGGGCGCATTCTTTGCCGCATATTGACGACTGGAAAATTTCACGACAGGGCCTGCCTATAACTTCATCCTGGGACCAGCCAGTAATATGCTCTGCAGCTCTGTTGAATGAGGTGATGTTGAAGCTTGTGTCCACAGTAAATACGCCATCAATGATTGAATCAATGGCAAAGTTGGGAGGTTGAATGGTCTGGGTGGATGGCGTTGAATCCTTACTCATTTGGTTCTGGCATGGCTGTATTCTGATTAAAAAAGCGAATAAAAAAAGGAAAAGTTACTCCGTAAATCTAGTCCGAAAGCGGAGTGAAAGCAATGGTTCTTTTATGGAAAACAACTATTTGGACAGAGGGTGGGGCCATCGGTAGTAGGGGAGACTATCGCTGAGCGCAGAAGGTTTCGAGGTGTTCTTCCTGTTCAGGGGTCAGGCTGTGGAAGGTGATGGCGTAGCGGGAAGGGGAGGAGTTGTCGTCAGTGCCCTCGGGGTAGACCGGGGTGCAGTTAATATCGAGGATATTGGTTTCAGGAGTGTTGAGGATGAGGTCGATTTGGAATGGTTTTTTTTGCCAATTTCTAAAGGTGAGCGGGGTGAAGGCGAGACCCGATCTGGAGATGTCGATGATTTCTCCGGCGCCCGCTGCGCAGATAAGAAGTGAGCTGTTGCCAAGGATGTGACGTGGAAAAATACGGTGATTGGTGCTGCCCATGGCAGGCCCCCTGTAAAAGTGAGCGACATCAGGTTGTGGGATAGGCCTGTGGAACTACTTGACTTCACTCATTAATAAAAATGCAGATGTAATCCTCTGCATACACAGTAAGAATAACACATCATGCCCTGGGCAAGATTCTAACAGGTGTCACTAGGTAAAAGTACCCTGTGCGGGTGGTGCTGTTTGGGCAGATATATAAATCATTGTATTGAAAAATGCTATCAGGGGTCAAGTCTGTTCTATAAATAGTGATGAGAGTATGAGGAGTTGGGGCAATTTTGACTGAGGTGAAGGTTGTTTTTGGCATGGGTGGTGGCGCTTAACTTATATAAATTAGCCTTGACAGGTTTTATATTTCGTGCTTGCTTACACCTCGCAAACTACATATATGTTGTTTTTTTGTTTGGCCATTCTGGGGGGTTAGGTTAAGGATGGCTGGTCGGTTTGCCTGAACTTGTGATGGAGTTTAGTCTGAAGTTGAGTCAGGTGCGGAGGGCGTCTTGCCTGTTTCTGCGCTTTATGATGTTTTTATTTGAAGTTATTATTTTTTGAGGGAGAGAAAGATGAAAGTTGAAGATTTGGAAAAGCTCGAAAATGAAGGTTTGGATCACCTGCCTTCTGGTGAGCGGCGTCGTTTTTTGCAATTCGGCCTTTCCGTTACAGGTGTATTTCTTGGTGGGACTGTGTTGTCCCTGACTTCTGCCGTTAAGGCCCATGGGGCACTTGGTGGCATGGCTGAGATTAAAAAGTTTCCTTATAGTCCTCACTACACTATGGTTATGCGGCAGAACCGTTGTATAGATTGTGAGAGGTGTAAAGAAGCCTGTCAGGAAACAAATCATGTTCCTGCCTATGGGTATCGTACTAACATTCTCAGTCGGGAGCGTTCCATTGGTCCTGATGAGACTGAGACTATTTTTATGCCAATCCTGTGTAATCATTGTAATCGCCCACCTTGTGTACGTGTTTGTCCTACCTCTGCAACCTTTAAGGATAAGGTGACTGGTATTGTCAAGATGGATTATGCCCGTTGCATTGGTTGTAAGACCTGTATGGCTGCCTGTCCCTATAACGCCCGTTATTTCAAAGAAGAAAATCGTGCCATTGACAAATGTAACTTCTGCTTCGATACAAAGCTTCTTGAGACAGGAGGCAAGGGTACGGCCTGTTCCACCGCCTGTCCTGCCGGTGTTCGTGTTTTCGGTGATCTTTCTGATCCTGGGAGCAAGGCGTACCAGTTGATCCATGCCCCTGAGAAGGTTGTATGGGTTCTTCGTCCTGAGACTGGTGCTCTGCCTAACGTTTACTACATGAATGACTAGGTTTAGCCATAGTTGTCTTTATGTGTTTAAGTTTGAATGAATTATTGGCAGGAGGCTTATCCCCTGTCTCTATATAATTGAGGAATATCATGAAATTTTCTGCAAAGAATGTTTTTGGTTTGGCCGGCTCTCTGATGGTTGGCGTTGCTCTCCTTGGCTTTAGCAGCCAGGCTATGGGCGCGGATTACGATGAAGATACGTATGGGCCTGAGGCGCCAATCGTATTTGTTAAGCCAGTTAAGGCGGTTGACTTCTCCCATAAGATTCACACCATGGGTGCTGGTCTTGAGTGTGACTCCTGCCACGATGAGCTGTTTGAGATGGAGGCTGGTGCCACTGAGGAGAAAGGTGATTTTACAATGCAGGCTCTGTATGATGGTCAGTATTGTGGGGCCTGTCACGATGGTGAGATGGCTTTTGCCGCCAATACCAGATGTACTGTCTGTCATATTGGCGTCAAGGGTTTTGAAAAGTTGAATGGGGTGGAAGAAGCGCCCGCTCATCATTAATTTTGCTGTTTTTTGAGCCGGGAGGCTTGTTGTTTTACTTGAGTGGTATGGATGTAACTAGTAAAAGATATTTAATGTCAGTAATCACATAAGTGCTTCTGGTTGTATTGCTAGCAGATTTAAAAGGGAAGGATGTCTCTATTGAGACGTTCTTCCCTTTTTTTATGCCATCAGCATTTACAGATTGTTGTCTGCTGTTGACAAGAGAACTTGTAAATCATGGTGTTTATGTTGCCCGGTTAGTCAAGGGGTAGTTCCTGAGGGACTGTGTTCAGGCCAAGGGAAGGTCGGCTGGGTAAGGGATTTAGTGTTACAGGTGATAAAAGAGGTGGTTTTGCCTCTCACGTGGAGGGGGGAGAAGGTGCGATTATGGGGGGGTACTGAATATTGGGCGCGTAATAAGCCTAGTGGTGGGCGGCTTTGTTGTTATCGTCTGGAATCTACGATGTTTTTCGCCTGGTGTGTGTCTTAGGTAAATTGCTGAATAGGTATTCATTTTGGTGAAAGATGAATAAATGTGGCGCATAATGAGCAATCTACCTATTGCTGTATGGCGTATTTTGCGCCCGGTCGTGTAAGAGTTTTGCAAGTTTTGGTGGCCATGAAAAACGGTAATAACGCATTTGTATAGTTTTATTTTAACGCTAATTGGCTGGTTTAGTCTGATCCTTGGTGCAAAAAATGATAAAGAAAATGTCAGTGGCACGTCTGTTGCTCTTACTCCTGTTAACAAGCAAGCACATTGACTAACAGGAAATACCATTCCTTAAGGGGTCTGGTCATCAGGTGAATCCAACACATCTGATAAACGAAAAGGAGGCTGTCATGGGAATTTTAATGCATATGCTCAGCAAGGAGCAGAAGAGTACGTCTTGGTATGCCAGGCTTCACACGAAGGTCTCTGGTTTAGGTGAGTCTTTCTGGTTTGTTTCGGCATTGTTGCTGTTCATTCTCCTCGGCCCCTTTTCGGCAGTAGTGGTAGTGGTGGGTCTCTATAATCTTTCGAGTCAGGACGTGATCGCTAAGATGAAGGGCCCGGTTAAAAGTTAAAGCGCATCTTTTGGGTCTTGCAATGGTGGCGGCCGGAGCAAAGACACAAGAGGGGCAGGGGCGAGGGGGTCTTGATGGTACAGGATATCCCCCGCCAAGAGACATGGAGCATTCCTTGTTTGTGGATGCTTATTTTAGCTCATGATTCAATTTTTTGGAGAGGAAAGAAAAATGGTAGACGGATTTTCATTAGCCGCTGTGGCGGAACCAAAGGTGGGAACACCAAAACTTAATATGCTGACAGGTTTGTTTGCCCTGATTGCTGTTGTCGGGATAAGTGCCGGGCTCTATGCCTTCTATGCCGGGCATCATGTTATGTATAACAATACCCGTGAAATGCCGTGGGGGGTTCTTATTTCATCCTATGCCTTCTTTGCCATCACCTCAACAGGTCTTTGCCTTCTTGCGGCAATCAGTCACCTGTTTGGTGGTAACAAAATGGCACCCATTGCCAACCGTATCGTCTGGTTGTCTATTATTACCATTATAGGGGCCTTTAGTTTGATTGGGGTTGAGATTGAGAATCCCCATCGTATGCTTATCTACAATATCCTAAGCCCGAATTTGACTTCCAATATCTGGTGGATGGGTACTTTGTACGGTATGGCTGTGGGGTTCTTGATCCTTGAGTTCTTTCTCATTCTCACCAAGAACTACAAGATTGCCGTCCTCCTCGGGGTTGCTGGCGCTCTTGCTGAGGTTGCGGCAAACACAAATCTTGGTGCGGTTTTCGCGACCCTTGCCGGTCACCCATTCTGGTATGGCTCCCAGCTTCCGGTGTATTTCCTCTGTAGCGCCTTTATGTCAGGTGCGGCTGCAGCGATTATGTTCACCCATCTGGCCTTTAAAATTCGCTCTCGCAAGGTTGATGAGACAACCATGGCGGGGATGAAGTCTGCGGCTAAGGTGCTGACCCTTACTATGGTGCTGATTGTTGTGGCCACTGCCTGGCGCTACATCTCTTTCTTTGTCGGAGGATCTGAAGGTGGCAGGCTTGCGGCAGAAGCGTTACTCATGGGGCCATTATCCTTTAACTTTTGGGTGTTTGAAATTTTGATTGGTCTTGCCATTCCCCTTGGTCTTCTTCTTGTGACAAAGCTAAAGTCTGCCCCAGCCATGGCCTTCGCCGGATTCCTTGTCCTTATCGGCCAGTTCTTCTCCCGCTACGACATGGTGGTGGCCGGACAGATGGTACCTGCCTATTCAGGTTGGGATAATCTCCCCACATACTTTAGCTATGTGCCTTCAATTTCCGAGATGATGGTGACCTTTGGCGGGGTTGGTGTAGTTGGGGCCTGTTTTCTCCTCGGGGAGCGTTTCTTTGGCCGTGCCTTTGACGATCATGGGGCGCATTGATGGGCTAGTTTAAGTGAAACTGAAGTGCTTTATGCTGCCTGGTGATGCAGATGGATGGATCACCAGGTCAGCGTCACTGTAAAAAAGGGGACTTATTAAAATGCTTTCAGATGATAAACCAATATTCACCATCGGTGTGGCAGCCAAGATGCTTGAAGTTCATCCTCGAACCTTACGAATTTATGAGCAGGAGGGGTTGATTAAACCTTTTCGTAAGGGGAAGTGGCGTTATTTCACCATGGATGATATTAAATGGGTCGAATGTTTACGCTCCATGATTCATGACAGTGGGATCTCCATTGCAGCTATTAAAAAACTTCTGCAATATACTCCCTGTTGGAATATCACCGATTGTTCCTTTGAGAAGCGCAAGCAATGCACGGCATTTATGTGTAGTGGGCTTGTACCACGTAAAATTGAGGTTACAAAGCGGCCACAAAAAATTGCCAAGTCGTCAGATGGTGATGTTGCGGCCTAAAATATTAGAGAAGAGATTGTTATTTAGCCTCTGATACAGGGGGATGTTAGCCCTTTAAGAAGGTACTGGTGTTAGGAGCCACAACCCAAACACACCATTTCCCATTGCGGGTTCGTTCGAGAAATTTGATTGATCTCGTGTCCAGGTGGGCCAGTAACTCTGGTTCCATTGATTTCATAAAGCCGCTCAAAATATAGAGATTTCCGTGCCAGAAGTCTGGCGAGAGAAACAGGTCTTTTAGTAACTCCGGATGAATATTTGCCACGATAAGGTCAATATTTTCAGTTTCAACAGGATTGGTTCGCAGGTCTACTTCCTTCACTTCTACCAAGGTATCAACCCGGTTATAAATTGTATTAGCCCGCGCAACCTCACAGGCCAATGGGTTGTTGTCAAAGGCCATAACTCTGGTTCCCTGTTTGGCCGCACCAATGGCAAGAAGCCCCGTGCCGGTGCCAAGATCAAGCATGCTCCTGATATGTAACTCCGGAGTTGTGGTGTATTTGTTCACCATTTGCAGGCATTTTCTGGTGGTTGGGTGAAAGCCCGAGCCAAAGATTACAGAAGGGTCAAGGGTAATATCCGCTTTAGTCTCGTCCCACACCGGGGCAACGGTCAACGAGCCAACTGTGAAGGGGGTGATGGCTTGACCGGCATCCCACTCTTCGTAAGATAGGTCGGCCTGATAGATTAGCGCGCAGTTATGTCTCGTGCATAGATCTGCCATAAAGGCATCTTTTTCAGTATGGAAAAAGACAATGCCATTGCCATCCTCGTGCCAGGTGCCGATCCAGTCCGGGTCGTTTATTGCGGGGATATCTATAGTGTCAAGATGGTAGATAAAGAGACGGTCGTATTTGGTGTAAGGAGAGCGGAGCATTTTTTTACTTTCTAGGTAAGAGGGGGAGGGTCGGGTCTTTAGCCGTTGACTAAAGCGTCAGGGGGTACTCCCGGAGAGAATAAATTCAACACGGTGCCCTTTGGTGTCAGTGTCTGATCGGGGTAGGACGGTGGGGGTGGTGTCAATATGAAGAATATTGCCAGGAATCCCATAATTATTAATTAGCATGGCTTTAATCTTCTCACATCTCTCCATACCAAGGTCTTGCAGTTCCTGTTTTGTCAGGCGTATTGTTTTTGGTGGTAACACTGCAGGCCCCTGCTTCCGGGGTGTATCTATAAGTTCTAGTCCATAACTCTGGGCAACATTGCTGCCGGTGGCAATGGCCTGTTCCCTGGCCTTTTTTTCTTTCTGCCGCCTTTTTTTCTTTAGTAAGGTCTCTCTATCCTCTGTACTGCCACTATATCCGGCAAGGGTAATATGGAGAAGGGGTCTGTTTTGAATGATACCCTGCAACGAAAGAAGAATGTCTTCTTGTTGTGGAACAAGTTCGCTGGTTCCGGGAAGAAAAATAACCTGACTTGGTGGTTCTTGCTGGTTGGTAAAATAATCGCCAAGGGCAGAGTAGGGTGAAACCATGGTTGCCAGGGTGAGTTCCCTTAGCTTCTTGACGTAGGCTGATTGCAAGGTGTATGAGGGGTCGGTGGTGTTGACCGTTAGGGGGATTTGCAACCGGATATGGTGGTCTGAGTCTGTCAACAGGGCAACAATGTCCGGGAATTGGGGATTGCCCTTGTCTTCGTCTGTCAAGGTAAGGTGACGAATATCTATGTCGGTGTCACCAGACATGGTGCCATTTTTCTCGTGATATTTAATCACTAGGTCGAATAGACCGCCTTGAATGCCATAGCCTGCAATAGGTTCTACAAAAGGCTTTATAGCGGTGAGGGGGAAATCTTTAATGGTGATTGTAAGATCTGCCTTAAACTCGGGATTAAATAATGTCCTGGTTCCTGTAAGATTGAAATGGCTTTGGTTGTTACCCTTGCCAGTGAAGCTGAAGGTTGTGGGCTGTGTGCCTTGCGAGTAAATGGGGCCAATACTGCCCTTTATCTGACCAATTGCAAAGGCAAAGGGGGGCATTGTTGTGTGATCCTTGAGGGTGACATGACTTTGGGTGACGGTTATTTTATTGATGGCTACGAGTTGTTGTTTGCCAGGCTCTGTTTGGCTGTGAAAAAAATCAGCTTGGTTGAAGAGCTTTTCCTTTGTCAAAGTGATGCCTGTTTGCGCTCCGGCAATGTTGACTTGCGGGATCTTAACCTGAAGTGGTGACAGGGTATAGGAACCATCGATAAGTTGCATGTCTTTAATGGTTAAAAGCTCGTGCTGGTCACTAAAGCGAAGTCTTAAGCCTTTGATGGTGCTGTTTCCTTTAAAACCAAGATGGGGAAAGGTGAGCTCACCCTCGGCCGAAAGGAGGCCACTCAGAAACGGTGGTTTGAGCCAGTGGGTCAAAGGGTCTGGAATATTGGTCAGGCTAACGTCAGCAATAGTTGTATCCAGAACCCCTGAAAAAGGGTTAAATTTGACGGGCCCCGTAGCTTTTAGGGTTGCCGTCTTGAACAGGCTTAAAGTCGTTTTGATTTGGGCTGTTGCCTTAGGATCAGATGAAATATTTGTCGCGCTAAGATCTTTTATAAAGATGGGTTGGGGTTTGGTTAGCAGGGGGAAGCCACGCAGGTGAACCGTGCCATTGTTTAAGCGTAGTTTGTTTATTTTCCACAGGGTTTGGTTTTTACCTTGGTGGTATGTTGGTAAGGGAAATGGGGTGTTTGGGCTTAAATTAAATCGGCCGCCCTGGATGTCTATTTCTCCTAGGGTGACAATACTTTTCTCGTTGGAGTAAGATCCTTTGGCAAGTTTGGTCAGGGGGATTGTGACGAGTTCTTTGTCCTGGAAGCTCAGGCCAAGATTTTGGATAGACAGGGTTGTGGCGGAAAGATCGCTAAGTTTGTTGTCCTGCTGGGGAGTGAGGCTGAAAGAGGTTTCAAATTTATCGACAACTCCAGAAATTATACTGATTTCTCCAGGTTTGCTTAAGTAACTATTCAAGGCAGGTAGCGGTAGACCGTTTAAGATGAAAAGCCCTTTGATTTTCCAGGAGTCTGGGGTCAATATGCCTTGGCTGGCGATTCTAGTCTTGCGATTGGTAATACAGTTTAGGGCGTAGGAACTCGTGTTGTTGTTATTTTTGCTAATTTTGAGGTTAACGTCATTGAAGCTTGCCCCGAAACCGCCCGGAACATTTTGATCTATAAAGGTAAGTTTGCCATTTTTGATCAGCATTGTTTCAATTTGCAGGTTTCCGTCCGGTTGCTTGTTGTTGAAGCTTGCCTTGGCTGGAAAGAAAAAAGTCCCGTCTTTGTCCCGATTTATGTGTAATTCGGGTTTTTCGAGAACGATCTTATGCAGGGTTATTTTTTTATCAATAAGATTGCCTGAAAAACTGAAGGTAGCAGAGTCAATTTTATTATGATTCTCCTTACCGTCATTAATCCAGATATCCCGGGCAATTCCGCTACCAGCGATATCAATATTAAACTGTGAATCGTTAAAACTGCTGGAAAGAGTAAGGTCTAAATCTGCTTTACCCTTGCTGATCAGGGATGGAAATGGCGCTGGCAGGTAATTTAAGTAGGACGTAAGGTCGATGTCCTGCAAGTTAAGAACGAAGGTCTGTTTTCCGGATGTTGTCTGTTGTGAAACTTCGCCAAATTCGATGGGGCTACCATTAATCGAGGCCGAAAAATGGGGCGATAATGTGTTGTCGTCTCCTGCCGGAAGGCGAAAACTGATTTGGCTAATTACATGATTTGTCGCTGATCTTTTATCGTCAAAGAGTATTTTGGCATCACTTAGTTTGAGATCAACTTGTTTTAGTTTGGCAATAAGGCTTTTGGTGCCAAGTTCTGCCACTGTCTGGGTGATAAATGGCGGTAGGTTTAAGCTCTGATTTTTGTCACGAACAATATGCAAAAATACAGAGTTTGCATGGATGGCCTGAAACACTGGTTTCTGACTGAAAACAGCCATTGGTTGCAGTTTTATTTTCAGGCGTCCAAAGGAAAATAGCGGGTCAACTTTATCCTGGGGGTTGTTTTTTTCAGCGCCAATAATGCCATTTTTGAGGATGATATCAAAACGAAAAGGATTGACTCTGGCAGAACCTATGGTTACTGGGCGGCCCATTTTTTCGGCAAGGCTTGAGGAGACAAGGGTTGTGATTAGGATTGGTGCTAGAAAAAAACCGCAGAGGGAATACAGAAGACTACAGACCAGCACGAGTAAAATGGTCTTTTTGAAAGGGGAAAAAGGGGCTTTCTGTACAACTCTCCGGCGTTTGCCGGGCTTGGAGGTGTCGGGTTTGTCAATCGCAATGGTAACGGGCAGGTCATCCTTGGCGGGTGTTATGTCGCCAGGGCCATCGTCGTCTGGAGGTGGTGCTGTCATGGGGTCTATGCCAATATGTCATCATTCCCTAGCTATCTAGAGGGTCTAGGGAATGCTTTTTTTGCTTAATTTGCGATATGGATCGGTAGGTTCATTTATCTGTCTGTGTCGTTACCCTATTGCTGTAATGTTTGGCCATATACTGGGTTGTTGGTTTTTAGTGGTCAGACAGGGGGTGTTGTTTCTGTAAAAAAACCTCGTTTAGAGTCAGTCTCTATGCTAATCTGTCTCCCTGTTGAAATCAACAGGGAATTGGTTTTAGGTCGGGAGCAATGCGCCCGCAGGAACCATGTTTAATCTTACTTTTATTACTTTCTTCACCAGGAATAATAGCCTTTGTTTACTTTTTTACGTAGTCTCTTTGCCTTCGGCGCCACACTGGTTGCAACGGTTGTCTTTAGTCTCCAGCTTCTTTTCTATTTATTTGTCCTCAGGGCCTCTGAAAAGAAGGCCCAGGTGGCATCGAACAACTGGGCATTATCGATACTTTGGGCCACCGGGGTGACGGTTAAGGTTGAGGGGTTGGAAAAGCTTGATAGGGGTAAGTCATATATTTTTATGGCAAACCATCAAAGTCAATATGATATCTTCTGTGCCCAGGGGTATTTAGACTGGGATATTCGTTGGCTTGCCAAAAAGGAGCTGTTTGATATCCCTATCTTTGGAGCAGCCTTGAATAGGGGTGGCTCTATCCCTGTGGATCGGAGTAATGGCCGGAAGGCCTTGGCTAGTCTGGCAGAGGCAGCCAAACGAATTAAGAAGGGGTGTTCAGTTATTATTTTCCCTGAAGGGACGAGGAGTAGTGATGGAACCTTGCACCCCTTTAAGAGCGGGGGGATGATTATCGCCATAAAGGCCCAGATTGAGGTGGTTCCCATAGCGATCTGTGGTTCAAGGGACATTCTTGCCAAGGGCGATCTTTTACCTAAATCCGGGACGATAACCATGCGTATTCGTGATCCTGTGAGTGTTTGCGGCTATAGCTTAAAACAGAAGGGGGAGCTTGCCGAGTTATTGCATGGCAAGGTGCAGGAATTACTTGTTAAACCGGCTTCAGCATAATCTGCTCTGGATAGGAGAGTTGGCCATTTCCAGAGTCCATCCTTGCCATCCCCCCTATAGGCCAGAGAGTGTTCTGCTCTTTATGACCGACCGGGAAATTGCCCCAGATGGGGTAGTCGGTGTCTTTTAAGAGATCAAGAACCATCTGCCAGATATTTTCGATTGGCCCGCATTTACTGAAGTTGCCAAGAATAAGGCCAGAAAGCTTATGGAATTTACCGGCGAGATATAATTGGTAGAAGAGGCGGTCAAGGGCGTATGGCGGTTCGTTAAGATCCTCTAAAATAAGAATCTTTTCCTCAAAATCAAGATCAAACGGTGTGCCTAGTAGATGATTGATGGTGGTGAGGTTTCCCCCAGCAAGTAGGCCTGCGCAGCTGCCACTTCGGAGTATTTCAATATCTGCCTTAATTTCAAGAGGAACCTTGCTGGTTAAGGTGTGAAAAAAAGAGTGGAGACTGTTCTTGTCACATTGGTCCAGGGTTGTGAGGTTTGGACCATGGAAGGTGGTAAGCCCTGTCTTTTGGTGGATTACGTTGGCCAGACCACTGATATCACTAAAGCCAATCAGTGGTTTGGGATGGCTATGGATGAGCCCAAAGTCAAGGTTGGCAAGAAGGCGCATGGTGCCGTATCCGCCCCGGATGGCAAGGATACAGGCAATCTCCGGATCTTTCCATAATTCCTGAAAAATTGTGAGCCGTTCGTGATCTGTTCCCGCAAGGTAGGGGCCGGGATGGGATGCTTGGAGTATCTTCACCTTAAAACCATGGTCACGCAGGATGGTGATGCCCCGTTGGTACGGTTGCTCCTGAAAAGGCCCGGCAAGCGGGGCAAGGCCAATGGTGTCCCCTCTTTTTAAGGCGACAGGTTTTAGACTTTTAACAGTTTCGGGCATGGATTAGCTGTAATCCCTCCAGGGTGAGTTCTGGGTAGACGTGTTGTATAGTCGGGGCATACGGGGCAATAAGTGTGGCCATGCCTCCGGTTGCAAGGACCAGGGGTGGTTTGGGAAATTCTGCGGATAGCTGCCGGGAAAGGCCTTCAACCAGTCCGCCATAGCCAAAAAGGAGACCTGATTTTATAGCGGTTATGGTGTTGGTGCCAATAACCTTTTCCGGCGGGGTGGAAATATCCACCTTGGGCAGTTTTGCCGTTTTGGCTGCCAATGCCTCCATGGAAATACCAATTCCTGGTGCGATCGCTCCACCGACATAGGCGCCTGTCGCAGATATGCAGTCAAAGGTGATGGCGGTGCCAAAATCGACAATGATCAGTTCTCTCGGGTGGCGGGTGAAACCGGCAAGACCGTTGATGATTCGGTCAGCTCCGACTTCGCTCGGGTTATCTGTCGCAATCGCCATGCCGATGGTAAGTTTTTTATCACCGATAATGAGGGGGGTAATGTTAAGGTGTAGCTGACAGAAGGTGACCCAGCTATTTTGGGCTGCCGGAACCACAGAACCAATAATGGCATGTTTAATATCCACCAGTGATCTGTTTTTAAGGCTAAGTAGCCCCTCCACCGTGAGGCCGTATTCATCCCCTGTTGTGTTATGGTCTGTCTTGATGCGGAAGTGGTAAAGCAGTTTTTTTGATTTCCCATCAAAAAAACCAAGCACGGTGTGGCTGTTGCCTATATCAAGGGCGAGTAACATAAAATTAATGAGGGGCAGAGGGTTAAAAAAAATAGAGCATCTCGTGTGGCTGTATGTTCTATACTATGGGGGTAGGAAGGCGACCTATTTAGTAATCAAAAGGGCGCACCGGTTTGATTAATCCCATCTAGGTTGCCGTGGATTTTACACCAATATCCCTTTCCTAACCACTAATTCTCGACTTTATCAGGGCTTTTATCCTTATGACCCGTGGAAAAAAAATACTCATTGTTGATGATGAACCTGTTGTTCGACTACTCATTGAGCAGGTCCTTGGTACCGAGGGGTATGAGTTGCTGTCCGTTGCGTCTGGTGATGAGGCCTTAAGGGTACTACCTTCCTTTGATCCGGATATTATTTTACTTGATATTCAGATGGTCGGTATGGATGGTTATGCCGTTTGTGCGGAGATCCGGGCGGATGACAGATACCATTTTACCAAAATCATTATGATCTCCGGTTGCGCTCAGGTTGAGGAGCGTCTGCGGGGATATGAGGTCGGTGCTGACGATTATATTGGTAAACCCTTTGATAACGATGAGTTGTTGGCCAAGGTAAAGGTGTACTCACGCTTGAAGAGACGTGAGGAAATTGATCAGGTAAAGGGTGATTTGTTGACCCTCTTAACCCATGAAACCAGAACTCCCATAAATGGTATTATTGGTTGCTCCGATCTTTTACTCAGCAAGGGTGATTTGACCAAAGAGCAAACGGATCTGGTTGGTATGATTAGTCAGTCTGTTAAGCAACTCCATGGTTTTCTCGAAAACTGCCTTCTTCTCAGTAAGCTAAAAGCCGGTGTCGAGCTAATGAAGTCCCGTGAGTTTGTGCGGGAGATTATTGCCGCCATTTGTCTTAATGTCAGGCGGGAATATGCCGAAAAATGCCAATTTGAGCTTGAAATTGATAAAAATTTGCGGCTCTATGCCGATTGGCAGCTCCTAAAAAGAGCGTTTGAGTTTGTTCTGGATAACAGTGTCAAATATTCACATGAGGGTGGGATTGTTAATGTTACAGTGGCCAATGATGGGCAACGGTGTCAGATTATTATTGATGATAACGGTATCGGAGTTACTGTCTCGAGGCGAGAAGAGATTTTTGACGAATTCTCAATTCAGGACGTGGCCCACCATCAGCGGGGCCAGGGGATCAGTCTGGCCATCACGAATCGAATTTGTATCTGCCATGGTGGTGATATTACTGTGGTGGCTAATCCCGCAGGCCAAGGAGCGCGCTTTGTTTTGACTATTCCTCACCTCAAAGGAGGGCATGGTGTCTGAGCTTATCCAGGTTAATACCACCGTTGAACATCAGGAGGATGGCATTCGTCTTGGGCGTCTACTGGTGGAAGAACGGCTTGCGGCTTGCGTGCAAATTATGGGGCCAATTGTCAGTATATATCGGTGGCAGGGAAAGATTGAAGAGACCCTGGAGTATCGGTTAAGTATCAAGAGTCATGAAAGTCTTTTTTCGAAGATTGCGGCCTTAATTACAGCAAACCATCCCTATGAACTGCCTGAGATTGTAGCTACTCCCCTGAGCTGTTGCTCGGCTCAGTACCGGGAGTGGTTGCTGGGAGAACTGCAATATGGCTGAGGGCGGGGCGCAAAAAAAACGGCGAAAACGCAAGAAAAACTATGTATGCCACTGTTGTAAAAAGGAGCAGCCTTACTGTTTTAATTGTCCCTGCGGGTTTCAGATATGTGAACTGTGTTTTAAAGAAAATATCTGGGGCCTCTCAAATGGCCCGACATGGGTGTGTCCCGATTGTGAAAGAATTAGAATGACCTACTGATTTTCCGAGCGGTGGTCGTTTGGACCTCTCGCGGGGGGTCAAGGTTTGTACAAGGGAGTGGTGTCCTGGAAGGTTTCGTAGTGTTTTTGGTCTTTTCTGCCGTCTCTGGTTGGATCAGTCTTTACGTGGAACTTGCATGTTACAATTGAGACGGCGGAAAAGACCATAAAAAAACAAGAAATTGCCAGCTTAAGCGGGCTTGTGTAAATCTTGAACCTAGTCGACAATGAGTCGCACGTTTCTAAGTGGACACAGCTGACCGATTTTAGCTCTTATCGTTCGGGTTTAGCGGTTTTGGCGATAATGAACCAGAGGCCCGGTTCCTGCTCCCAGACTGTCCCCTTGTCCCTGTTCCAAAAGACGATGCACATAGGTCACGGCTTTAGTAAAAGCCTTAACGTAATCATGGTGTTGGGCGTGAAATGAACTGAAGGCTGAGGCAAAGGTGCAACCAGTGCCGTGGCTGTTGCGGGTCTGCAGGCGTTGGTGGGTGACACTATTCTCACTGATGGTAGAACCAGTTTTGCAGAGGATGATATCTGTAATAATATCATCCTCTGCCTTGAGGTGGCCGCCCTTGAGACAGATGGCCTTCAGGTTGGGGAAAGTTTTAAGGATGTCTTGTCCGGCAAGGATACTCCTTTCTTTATTGCTACAGTTTAGGCCCGATAACAGGCTGAGTTCGTTGGTGTTTGGAGTGAGAACCGTTGCTAGAGAGATTAGGGGTGATAGGGAGTTTGGGGCATCGGTCAGTAGGGAGGTGCCGGTTGATGCCTTAAGTACAGGGTCGAGGATGATCTCCCCTGAGAATCCCGACAGCCCATCCCTGATGGCGGCAATAATACTATTATTGCCGATCATGCCAATTTTAACATGGGAAACGTCAAGATCTTCGAGGACGGAGATAATCTGATCCCGAACGAGTAATGACTCAAGGGGGGCAATACGACTGACCCCCAGGGAGTTTTGGCAGGTGATGGCTGTGATTGCCGCCGCCGCATAATAACCTGTTGAGGTGATGGTCTTGATGTCGGCCTGGATACCGGCTCCCCCGGATGGGTCAGAGCCGGCAATGGTCAGGATTATTTGCATTGCAGTCTGTTTGCCATAGGGGTGTCTTTGGGGTTTTTAAATAGTGCTTAGCCCTTAAAGTTTTCTACATCGCCACCTGGTACATGTACGACAGGGGTTTGCCCTTCTTTGATTGCCTTTAAGGTGACTTTATATATCAGGGTGTGACCGGCAAGAGGGTGGTTGTAATCCACGGTGACCTTGCTATCTGACAGCTTGGTCACTGTGGCCGGGATCTTTTGATCCTTACCCTCTTTTTGCATGGTCAGATGGAGAATCATTCCCACCTGTAACTCTGGGCCCTTGGCGCCAAAAACGCTGCGCTCAACCTCCTGAATAAGTTCCGGCTGGCGAATTCCGTAGGCATCTTCAGGGGAGATCCTTATCTCACGGGTTTCATCTATGGTAGCCCCAATCATGCCTTCCTCAAACCCCTTCATAACACTGGCGGTGCCAAGGGTGAACTCGAGCTGTTCCGTCTCTTTTGTTGACTCAAAAACTTCACCGGTTTCAAGAATTCCTTCATAATCGACGGTGAGACAATCACCGAGTTTCGCTTGTTGCATAGCTGTATTCCTCATTAATATCCTGTCAGTTATGGAGACAGTGTTTTTAACTCTCATACCA